>NZ_JBLVPW010000014.1:0-145645 GCF_048286715.1 Flavobacterium kochi | reverse complement strand
TGGAAATGCATCCACCGAAACAATTCGAAAATATATTGAAACACAGGGGTAAGCACTGTACGTTCGCTTACATCCCCGAGCCTAAAGGCATCGGGGTTTTACGCTCAAATAGATAAAAAAAACAATTTGAAAAATAAAACCCTTTCCAATCGAAAACTGGAAAGGGTTTTAATAGGCCTATAATTTTATTTAAGAAACCAGTGTTCTTGAAATCACAATACGCTGAATTTCAGATGTCCCTTCATATATTTGAGTAATTTTAGCATCACGCATCATACGCTCTACATGATACTCCGCCACATAACCATTTCCACCGTGAATCTGAACGGCTTCAATAGTAGTGTCCATAGCGGTTTGGGAAGCAAATAACTTTGCCATCGCCCCCGATTGCGAAATATCCATTCCCAAATCTTTTTCAGAAGCCGCTTTAAAACACAACATTCTGGCTGCCATAATTTGAGTTGCCATATCCGCTAATTTAAAAGCAATCGCTTGGTGTTTGAAAATTTCCTTTCCAAAAGCTTTACGCTCTTGTGAATATTTCAAAGCCAGCTCATAAGCACCGGTGGCAATTCCTAAAGCTTGGGAAGCAATCCCTATTCTTCCGCCATTCAGTACACTCATAGCAAAATTAAATCCGAATCCATCTGCTCCGATTCGGTTTTCTTTTGGCACTTTAACATCATTAAACATTAAGGAATGCGTATCCGAACCACGAATTCCCATTTTTTTTTCTTTTGGACCAATATCAAAACCAGCCCATCCTTTTTCAACTATAAATGCGTTAATTCCTCTATGTCCCTTTTCAACATCAGTTTGAGCAATTACAATATAAGTTGATGCCGAAGATCCATTGGTAATCCAGTTCTTGGTTCCATTCAGTAAATAATAATCACCCTTATCGATTGCAGTCGTTTTCTGCGAAGTGGCATCAGAACCTGCTTCAGGTTCAGACAAACAAAAAGCACCTATTACTTCTCCTTTGGCAAGAGGAACTAAGTACTTCATTTTTTGTTCTTCATTGCAATACTTTTCTAAACCTGCACAGACCAAAGAGTTATTGACAGACATCACAACTGCTGAAGACGCATCTACTTTTGCAATTTCCGTAATCGCCAAAACATAAGAAAGACTATCCAATCCGGAACCGCCATATTTAGGATCGACCATCATTCCTAAAAAACCAAGCTCTGCCATTTTTTTCACCTGTTCAGTCGGAAATTTAGAGAATTCATCTCTTTCGATAACACCTGGCAATAATTCGTTTTGAGCAAAATCTTTAGCTGCTTGCTGAATCATTAACTGCTCTTCGGTTAGATTAAAATCCATAACTATATCTTGTTTATTATTAAAATTTCAACTCTACAAATAAAAGTAAAATTACTCAATTACAATCCTTAAATTTACACCTTAAGAAAGTTTTTTATGTTTTTTACTTTTTGCTAAAAAATTGACTATTGTTTTAAGTTACCTGCATTAAATTACTTTTTACATAAAAAAAGCACCCAAAGATACTTATTTATTATTAAATTATCAATTTTGACCTATAAATTCGCTCAATGAAAGAAGATCACTATAACGTTATCGGAGTAATGTCAGGAACTTCGCTTGATGGTGTTGATTTAACACATATCCAATTTAAAGTACAGAACAATAAATGGTCTTTTGAAATTCTTGAAAGCGAAACTATAGCCTATAGCTCAAACTGGGTAAAAACCCTAAAAACTGCGGTAGATTATTCTAAAGAACAACTCGAAAAATTAAATCAGCACTACACGCAACTTCTCGCTTCCATTATTACAGTCTTTATTGAAAAACATAAAATCGAAAACCTGGATGCCGTTTGTTCCCATGGACATACTATTTTACATCAACCCCAGAATGGGTTTACACTTCAAATTGGCAATTTACCCGAAATCGCTTCTTTAATTCACCAAACGGTAGTCTGCGACTTCAGAGTTCAGGATGTCCAACTTGGCGGTCAGGGTGCTCCTTTGGTTCCGATTGGCGATCGAATATTATTTCCTGAATACGATTATTGCATGAATTTAGGTGGTTTTTCGAATGTGTCTTTTGAACAAAACAAGCAACGAATTGCCTTTGATATTTCACCCGTAAATACCGTTTTAAATTTTTACGCCAATCAATTGGGATTGGATTATGATGATAAAGGTACTATTTCAAGAACTGGAAAAACTGATACTAATTTGCTAAACAAGTTAAACACTTTGGATTTTTATCAAAAAAAGTATCCTAAATCACTGGGTTTTGAATTTGTAAAAGAAATCGTTTTACCATTAATCGAAAGTTTCGGAATTACAGTTGAAGACAAATTACACACTTTCACCGAACATGTGGCCTTGCAAATCGCCCTGGCTCTGCCCAATAAAAGCGGAAGTCTCTATGCAACTGGCGGCGGTGCTTACAATGATTTTCTTATGGAACGCATTCAATCCTATTTGCCGGAAATGAAAATCATAATTCCATCAGCCAAAATCCTGGAATTCAAAGAAGCTTTAATTTTTGCTTTGCTTGGTGTTTTAAAATTACGAGGAGAAATCAATGTTTTGAGTAGTGTTACGGGCGCTAAAACGGACCATAGCTCTGGAAATATTTACTACGCAAAATAATATTAAAAATACATAATTCGCATTATTCTATTTTTTATATTTGTCAAAATTAAACATATCGCAATAAATGAAAGATTTATTAAAGAAATTCGAAAATAAAGAACCTGAGATAGTTTTCCATTGGAAAGATGCGGAAACCGAAGCCGAAGGCTGGACTGTAATTAATTCTCTTCGTGGTGGCGCTGCCGGCGGCGGAACCCGTATGAGAAAAGGATTGGATATGAATGAAGTTTTGTCTTTGGCAAAAACAATGGAAGTGAAATTTTCGGTTTCAGGACCTGCAATTGGCGGTGCTAAATCGGGAATTAATTTTGACCCGAATGATCCAAGAAAAAAAGGCGTTTTGCAACGTTGGTACAAAGCGGTTTCTCCTTTATTGAAAAGTTATTACGGAACTGGCGGTGATTTGAATGTGGATGAAATTCATGAAGTGATCCCCATGACTGAAGAATGTGGTGTTTGGCATCCGCAGGAAGGCGTTTTTAATGGCCACTTCAAACCTACTGAAGCGGATAAAATCAATCGAATTGGTCAATTGCGTCAAGGTGTGGTTAAAGTAATTGAGAACCCAAAATTCTCCCCCGATGTTTCTCGAAAATATACAATTGCAGACATGATTACTGGTTTTGGCGTTGCTGAAGCTGTTCGTAGCTATTACACTATTTATGGCGGAGATGTAAAAAGCAAGAAGGCTATTGTTCAGGGTTTTGGAAATGTAGGTTCTGCTGCAGCATTTTATCTGGCAGAAATGGGAGCAAAAATCATCGGTATTATTGATAGAGATGGTGGACTAATAAACGAAGAAGGTTTTACTTTCGAAGAAATAAAAACATTATTCCTTGCTAAAGAAGGAAACAAACTGGTTGCCGAAAACATGATTCCTTTTGAAAAAATCAATCAGAAAATCTGGACAATCGGTGCTGAAATATTCACTCCCTGCGCTGCATCCAGATTGGTAGCCCAATCTCAAATTGACAGCCTGATTGCCAATGGTCTTGAAGTAATTTCTTGTGGCGCTAATGTTCCTTTTGCCGACAAAGAAATATTTTTCGGTCCAATTATGGAAGACGTTGATCATAAAGTGAGTTTGATTCCCGATTTTATTTCCAACTGTGGAATGGCTCGTGTTTTTGCGTATTTCATGGAAAAGAAAGTACAAATGACCGACGAAGCTATCTTTCATGATACATCGGAAACGATAAAAAAAGCAATTGAAAAAGCTCATGATTTGAATCCCAGCAAAACAAATATAAGTGCAACTGCTTTTGAAATCGCACTAAAACAGCTTACTTAAAATAAAAGAAACAACATTCTTTTTACTTACTAATGCAAAAGGGATTAAGCAGATTTTACTAAATCCGTTTAATCCCTTTTCTTATTTCCATTTTGAAATAAAAGCAATCTTATTTTATATTCTTTCAGTAGCTTTTTACTCTTGACAATTTTTAGTACTTTTCAACGTTTTTTAGTAATACACTTTTTTAAATTTAAAACACCAATGAGTTCCACCGTTTCATCAGATCAAAAGAAATCATTAGCACTATCCATTCTTTTGTATGCGACCCTGTTGTTAATTTTATTTTTCATACGATTTTGGCCACCATCAAACATGGCCGAACTTGCTGGCGGCGGAGGCGGCGGAGGTGTTACCGTGAATTTTGGAGACAGCGATTTAGGTTCGGGAGCTAATTATAAAAGTGAAGTTTTGCAAGTTAAAAACCATACGAAACAGACACCAACAAAAACCAAACCTGACGAAGCTATTTTATCCCAGGAAAACAGCGCCGAGGAAAGCGTTGTCATTCCTCAAAAAGAAAAAACTAAAAAACCTATTACTGTTGTAAAAGTCGAACCAAAACCAGTCGTTGTAAAACCTAAAGTTTCCAACAATACAAACGATGCGCTATCCAGTATTCTAAAAGGTTCCAATAAAGGAGGCGATGGTGATGACAAAGCAGCTGGAAATAAAGGAAAATCCAATGGAAGCTTAAGCTCTAACGGATATTATGGAAGCGGCGGTTCCGGAGGAGGAACAGGTGGCGGAAATGGCACCGGAACCGGAATAGGAACCGGAAGCGGATATGGCTCTGGCAGCGGCGGAGGAAGCGGTAGCGGTTCCGGCGGCGGTAGCGGATACTCTCTGGGAAACAGAAAAGCAGTTTCTAAACCAGCACCAAAATACACGTGTAATGAAGAAGGGAAAGTTGTTGTAGAAGTATCTGTCGATAGAAACGGAAGAACAATAAATGCAATTGCCGGAATAAAAGGAACAACTAACACAGCCAGATGTTTGTTAGATCAGGCAAGAATTGCAGCAATGAATACTAAATGGGATGCCAGTAGCGATGCTCCTGAAAAACAGGTGGGAAAAATCGTTTACAATTTTAATCTGAATTAAAACTAAAATACAAAATTCAAATAGTTTAAACATAAAATGCCTCGATCGAGGCATTTTTTATACAATTCACTTATAATTTAAATCAATTTGAACAAGTAAAATTCAGGTTTGAAACCATTTCTATTTACTTTGGACTCGTGGCAATCACAAACTTCAAATTGTTTTTCACTCCTATCTGCAATACATCAACCAGGTCTTGCACTTGCAAATTAAATGGGATTCTGACCACAACAGTTTGATCCTTTTCACTATTCATTTTAGACATTAAAGTCGTTTCTAACTCCTCAAATGCGACAGGTTGTTTGTCGATATAGAATTTCTTGTCTTCCGTAACAGACAAACTAATATATTGTTTGTTCGTTTTCTCGTTAGCTTTTGCTTTTGGCAATGTCATTTTTATAACATTGGGATTAGCCAAAGTGGATATAATCAGAAAAAACAACAACAAGAAAAACATAATATCACTTAATGACGAAGTAGCCACTTCGGCATGAAATCTTCTTTTTCGTTTTATAGACATGTTACGATCTTTGAATAATATTTACGAATTCCAGTATCTGTTTTTGAATTTTTAAAGCAAAATTATCAATTCTTCCGTTTAATAAATGGTAGGCACTATATGCAATAATTCCAACTAATAACCCAGAACCACTGCTGATCATTTTCTCGTACAGACCTCCGGAAATATTACCGATACTAATATTTTCAGTAACTGAAATACTGTAAAATATTTTAATTACTCCAGAAATTGTTCCGATAAATCCTAATGTAGGCGCAATCCCTGCAATAAGACCCAATTGTCCCAAATGCTTTTCCATTTCTCCAATTTCAATGTCTGCCGCACGATCCATATTAGATTCAATTTCAGCAATAGGTCTGCCAATAACAAGAATTCCTTCTTTAATAATGTTCCCGGAAGACGTGTTGCTTCTTTCGGCGATGGATCGAGCCAAATCCAAATTACCGGAATTTAGATTATCTCTGACATCTAACATCAATCGATTATCCATTTTAGATGCTTTACTAATGTACAAAGTACGTTCTATAATCAAATAAAAAGTATAGAATAATAGGATTGAAATTGGGATTAAGAAGAACCCTCCTTTTAAAATAAATTCCAAAACAGAGATTTCTGTATTTGGAGCAATTTTCTCGATAACTACGTTTGACGCAGCATTGGCAATAGTGTCGGCCTGTAATTGTATAAAATTAAACATATATTATTATTGATTTTTACTCATTAATTCTAAAAATTATTTCAATTTTGCAATAAAGATACTTTTCGATGTACTATTAAACTAAAAAAATCGAAAAATATTTTAAACAACGACTATTTTATTCAAAAAATGAATTATCAGGAAACTATAAATTGGATGTTTAATCAACTCCCGATGTACCAACTTCAAGGCGCTTCGGCCTATAAAAAAGATTTAACCAATACTCATTTACTCATAGACTATCTTGAGAATCCTCAAGAAAAAATAAGATGCATTCATGTTGCAGGAACGAACGGGAAAGGTTCCACCTCGCACATGCTGGCTTCGATACTCCAAGAAGAAGGCTATAAAGTTGGACTATATACTTCTCCCCATTTAAAAGATTTCCGGGAGCGCATCAAAATTAACGGAATTGAAATCGCTGAAGAATTTGTTTCTGATTTTATAAATAAGCACAAAGTTTTTTTTGAAGCAAACGATATGAGTTTCTTCGAAATGACCGTTGGACTGGCTTTTGATTATTTTGCAAAAGAAAAAGTAGATATCGCCATTATAGAAGTCGGAATGGGCGGACGATTAGACGCCACCAATATCATTACACCACTTGTATCCGTAATAACGAATATTGGATTGGATCACACACAATTTCTTGGCAACACACTTGCAGCTGTTGCTTTTGAAAAAGCGGGAATCATAAAGCCAAATATTCCTGTAGTGATTGGAGAATACACTCCTGAAACCAAACCCATTTTTTTGGCAAAAGCCAAAGAATGCAACTCCGAAATCTATTTTGCCGCTGATTTAATTACAGCAACGTACCCCTCTGATTTAATTGGCGATTACCAATTGCACAATAAGAAAACAGTTCTGCAAACTATTGTCATTTTAAATGGACAAAAAGAATTCAAAATCAGTCCGAAAAATATTAGATCAGGTTTATTACAGGTCGTAAAAAACACCGGGCTTCAAGGAAGATGGCAACAACTAGCCGAATTCCCGAAAGTTATTTGTGATACCGCACACAACAAAAACGGATTAGAAATTGTCATGAACCAGATTAGAAAAGAAACCTTTGAAAAACTACATATTGTGGTAGGCCTGGTGAATGACAAAGATTTAGATGAAATTTTACCTTTATTCCCAAAAAATGCGCTCTATTATTTCTGTAAACCGAACATTGCACGTGGGTTAGACGCTACAATTTTACAAGAAAAAGCAAAAAAATTCAACCTTATTGGAGACACATACCGCTCTGTAACAGATGCTTATGACGTTGCTAGAGATAATGCTACAAAAAATGATTTTATCTTTATTGGTGGCAGCACCTTTGTAGTCGCTGAATTACCTTTAAATAAAGGGATTTAACTTTCGGCAGTAATTATCACCTAAAATAAATTTTCTGTTTTCGCAACTAACTGACTCATAATTAGTTAAATTTATGTGGCTATTTTTATTTATTAATCACTTAATTCTTAAACTATTATGAAAAAGAAAGACAATTTAGTATTGAGATTGTTAATTTTAACATTCCTGTTTAGTATTGGAATGTTTGCTCAAGAAGATCCAAAACCTGTATTTATTACAGTGACGACATTGCACAGGAATCTAGATACCGATAGGAAAGATTGGAAACAAACAGAACAAGAATATTTTGATAAAGTTACCAGTAAGAACGATTTAATAATTGGCTCCGAAATTCTTAATCATTATTTCACAGAAAACAGCTCTGAGGTATTATTGGTATCTGTTTTTAAAACCTGGGAAGATATCGAAAAAGCAAATGATGTTTCTGATGAATTAATCAAAAAAGGTTGGCCAGACGAAAAAATCAGAAAGGATTTTTTTGACAAATACAACACTTATTATTCCAAAATGCATTCTGATGAAATCTATTCTTCTATTACTGGCACTAAAGAATTCAAAGCCACTTCAAAAGAACCGATGATCGTCTATCTACGAAAATCACAACTGTCCTTGAACGGACAAGGAAAAGGCCTCAAGGAATATAATGAAAAAATAACTATGAATAACCCTTACATTAAAGGATATTACCCAAACCGTCATGCTTGGGGATCTGACAGCAGGGATTTTCTCGAAGCCTATTATTATGATTCTTTGTCAGATTTAGAAAAATCCAGTGATAAGCAAAATGAATTAATAAAAACCGCATGGCCTAAAGAAGAAGACAGAAAAGTGTTTTTTGATGGATTGAACATGGCATTTACAGGTATCCATGGTGATTTTATTTACCACAATGAACCCACCCTATCCAAATAAATTATGAATTTCCAAATAAACTCCGTTTACAGATTGCAAGACGGAGTTTATTTGAAAAATCTATTAAACCTAATAAATTAAATACCAATCTAATATAAATTTATCTGAAAAAAATATTGAAATTTATGCGGAAATGTTTTGGATAAACGAAAAACAAGCTTATATTTGCACTCGCAATAAGGTAATGAAAATTACTAAACTGCACTAGGGCGATTAGCTCAGCTGGTTCAGAGCACCTCGTTTACACCGAGGGGGTCGGGGGTTCGAACCCCTCATCGCCCACCACCTATTTTAGGAATGATATTATAAAGTTCCACAATCTTACTAAAAACCTGCAAATTTCGGATTTGCAGGTTTTTTTATTTCTACCTGTTTTCTCCAAAATTTTCAAAAACGCTCAAAATTACATGGCATTTTTATGGCACTTTTAAATTTAGAAAAAATGTGCCACAAAATAAAGGTTAAACCATTGATAACCAACATGTAAAGTACGTTAACGACTTGATTTTTAGACGCTATAATTCGACATTTACTCATTTAAATCGTTGAATTATGTTAGAAAGCAGTTTTGGATTAACCTTCTTTTTGAAGGTTCCACGAAAAAAAAGCAATCTCAGGTATATTTACCTAAGAATTACCGTTGATGGGATCCCTAAGGAAACTTCCACCAAACGTAAATGGGATATTACCAGATGGGATCAAAAAGCAGAAAGAGCTATAGGTACAAAAGAAGATGCGAGAACCACTAATTTTTTTCTTACTACAATTGAGACTAAAGTCAACCGGTATAGAAATGATTTAGTTTATGCAGAGCATTTTATTTCTTCCCAAAAGATAATAGATTTTATTCTGGGACGAGTAGCCCAAAAGGTAAAAGTACTTGAAGAATTCCTTAAGCACAATGATGAATTATTTGCCCTTGTAGATACAGGGGAATACGCCATTGGAACACATGAACGTTTTGAAATATCCAAAAAACATATAAAAGAATTTCTATTGTTCAAATTCAACTTGGAAGACATGGAATTTCGGGACCTGAATTATGAATTTATAAAAGATTATGAATTTTATCTTAAGACAGTAAAGAGTTGTAATAACAATACTGCCTTAAAGTACATTACAAATTTCAGGAAAATTGTACGAAGAGCAATAGATAAGGAAATTATTAAGGAAGACCCTTTTAAAAAATTTAAAGGAAAAAAGACTAAAACCAAGAAAAAACCACTCACAGCTGTCGAACTGCATAAGATAGAGAGCCATACTTTTTCTACTCCACGATTGACTGTTATACGCGATGTATTTATCTTCCAATGTTATACTGGTCTTGCGTACATTGATGCATACCAACTTAAGAAAGAAGACATCAAGATAGGCATTGATGGGGAATACTGGATTATGTCGGACCGCCAAAAAACAGAATCAGAAACAAATATTCCATTATTGCCCAAGGCTCTTGAAATTATAGAAAAATACAAAGACCATCCACTTTGTCTTACCAGAAGAAGTGTTCTTCCGGTAAAATCAAATCAAAAAATGAATGAATACCTAAAAGAAATTGCTGATCTGTGTGGGATAACTTGTGTATTAAATACACATAAAGCCAGAAGAACTTTTGGAAGCACAGTAACACTTAACAATGATGTACCTATTCATGTTGTAAAGGAAATGCTTGGCCATTCGTCAGTAAAACAAACAGAAGAATATGCAATAACCGAACAACAGACAGTTGGTCGGCAAATGATGGAATTGAGAAATAAGTTAAATACGAAAACAACCTTAGACCCAGTCAATGGCTTATTAATTTTGGAGAGACTTGAAAAAGAAATTTTGGATATGAAGGAAAAACTTTCTTTCGCTGGTAATAAAACTTCTGCTGCTGAACCATCCTCTGATGTGCAACTTGAATCTATTGGTACTGAATTGCGAAATCTAGTTAGAAGACACTAATGATTCCACATCCATAACAAAGAGCCATAAAATCTGTTTCATAGATTTTATGGCTCAATCAATAATTCAACCTTACTTCTGTAACCTGGATGATAAGAAGGTGTATACCTCACATATCCCATTTCTTGTAATTGCTTAAAGTACTTATGATATGTTGGCAGGGTATGGATATGTGCCAGCGCCATGATTTTACTCCTGCTTACATGTATAGTCCTTTTTTGCCCCTGTCGGTATCCTAAATACAGAATTGCACTTAGCAGAGCAAAATGCCAGACATTCAACCTGCTGTCATTTTCAAAAACAGCCAGGTAATCCAGTAGTTCATTTAAATCCATGACTATTAGTCTTCGCTAAACAGTTTACTTAAATCCTCTTTATTATAGTAATAGGAACCCAATACTTTCTTGAACCGCACTTTCCCTGTTACCCTTAAATTTTGCAATGATCCTGGGGACATATCCATCAATTTTCTAACTGCTCGGCTTTTGAGCCATTCTGGGTGAATATTTTCTTTCTCGTCCAGTTGAGCATCTTCCATTATTTTACGGATATCATTTATCAAGAGCAAGCCAAATTGCCGCAAATCATCCTTTGTTAAAATATCACTCATCATCCCCTCTTTTTGAATTAAATTTTGCAATTACCAATTTATTTCGGTTTGTGCAATAAAATTAATTAAGAACCATACATTCTTATAATGAATGTCTTTTTTTGGAATTATTTGGCTTGTTATGTCAAATTAATATTTTTCAGTTTGAAGCTGCAACTGAAATGGCAAGATAGCAATCATGAAATATATAGTGCATATCCCATTCGGATACCCGCTGTAGATGGTTTTGCATCATTTATATTTTGTAAGGTTACAAAATCACCTAGGTCTCTGTCCGAACAAAGAGACTTTCGATTTGCTCAAAAAAGGTGCTGAAGATGAAGTAGAAGATGCCTTTGCTATGATAAGAGATACACAGCAGGGCATCACCAAAGGCACATTGTTTGGGGCATACAACTCCGCAACAGACTACTATCAGAATGTACGCAATTACAAAGACAATGAAGCCAAGATAAGTATTGTAATCGGCGGTACGGCACAGCTAAAGTCCCAAAGGGCTTTTGAACTGTGTACCTCTTTGGCAACAGACGGAGCAGAAATCTTAAACCTTAATAAATGACTATAGGCTATCGCCTTAAATGGTAGCAAGGCAGATTTGATTTCATCGTGTTCCTGTGGATTTGGCTTCCTATGAATTATTCTTCTAAAATGGTAAATCATTCCATTCATCAATTTCATTTGAATTAAAAAGTCTATTTACTTCTATAATTTCATTTATAGGATCATGACTTTCTTCGAAATTGCCAATTGTAACTTTTTCACTTGATATTGCTGACTTATTAGTGTCAAGTTGTAGGTCATAATTAAACTCATAATTATCAACAACAGAAGAATTAGAAATATTAAGTGCCCTAGTTATATTTTTTGCATCTTCCTTCCGTTTTGTAACAACTTTAACCAACTCATCTTTAGTGATAATTGATGATAAATTATAAGTTTGTTTTATATACTGATCTATATTTTTGTTCCATGATTCTTCAACATTCAGTTTGATTTGATCATAGTATTCATTCTTTGAACTTTTAGAGTTTTCTATTACACTACTATAAACATTATATTTTGAAATCAATTTTGAAAAACTATCAATATTATGATGAGACTCCATATTTTTAGAAAGAATCAAAATTAAATCGTCGAGTTGATCAATGCAGTTTGTGAGATCATGCTCAGCCATATAGCTTAAAATTTCAATTAAGTTTTCACGATCAGTCCAACCCAATACCTTAATGTTTAAAGAATTAATGCGATTCACCACCAGTGAACTTATAGAATTCCACGTAAATAATCTTAAGAGGATAACTATATAATTCAGATCATTGTCACCGTAACCGTTTAAATAAGGTGCTTTTGAAATAAATATTTCTAAAAGTTGAGCGATAAGTTTTTTGTCTGAAAATAAAATTTGCTTAGCCCCTTTTACATAGGTAGTAATTATCCTTCCTTTAAATTGCTCATAGGAAATTGCAGATCTTAAATGAGTAAGGTATTCATCTTTATTTCTTGTGAAATAATCGTATAAGAAATCTTCTATTGAGGGATTAAAAAAACTGAATTCTACAGTGTTTCTGTCCTTAAGTATCCTATTAATAAACATACCAACTGTTTCCTTGATTACAGCCTCGTAATCATCTCCTTGTTTGACAAAGTTATTGTTCTTGACCTCATAGTCTAATCGAGCACTAAAAGTTTCTTTTAATCTATTTTCAAATAGAACAAACCTTGATCCTAAAGAGTACAACGATGTAAGAAGAAGTCTAGCACTTAATGATATTTGTTTTGTAAATGGCTTTTCCCAAATCAAGGAAGGGTTATTTAAAAAATCAATTACAATTGTATCATATGGTTTGTCAGATTCTATCCTGTCATTATCTGTAAAGTATTCAATAACACGTGGATTGTAATTTTTATGCTTAATTACTTGCCAATAGAACATATCTTTAAAAAAAATATTTTTCTGTTCGATTGATAATTGAGAAATATAAATATGGTTATATAAAATTTTTGCTTTGTCAATAGCACGATAATCTTTTATATGTACTTCATGCTTTGCAATATCTATTTTTGAGTCGTTAATCTTTTCTGAGGTTTGTTTGGCCTGATTAAGCAAGGTTGTCCGACAGGTAAGTATAAGTTTCTTTTGACCGTCATTCTTAATTATATCTATAAAATTAGCAATTGCGGAATCTGCATTTCGGGAACTTTTTAAATCCAAAGTAATAGAACCTAAAAAATCATCAAAATAAAAGACCTGCTTGCGTCCAGGAATTATTAAATCCTCGGCTTCCGTTATTTCCCGAACATATATGAGCTCAAAATCTTTTGCTAATAGTTGGTATGTTAGCATATTGGCCAATGTTGATTTGCCGATACCTGGCGCACCAGTGATAAGAATAAAATTATTTGTATTTAGAATTTTTACTGCATTACTATGTGCCTTGTTAGGAACGAAAAGTTTTATCTGCTTTTTAATTTTATCCGCGTGAAATTCTGACCTCGCTTTAACGCCATTTTTTAAAATTCTTTTAAAAATGTTTGAACTTGAAAGCCAAAGTTTAAAATGTTGTTCTTCAATATTAGGGTTATTTCTTAAAAAAGTATTTAAGTCATTTTTTCCTAAAATATCTTGAGTAGACAAAATATACGGACTGAAAGTACTTTTAATACTTTCTTTATCTTGAGGCGACAATGGCAATGAAGTTATAACAATATATCTTTTGGGATTTAACCCTATTACTTTCGGTAGTTCCTCAGTTTTTAATTTAGATTTTAATGCAACGATCCCAGAGCCAAGAAAGTGTTTTACTTGAACTATTATTTCATTTTCATCATTAATTGTCGCATATCGCAAATCTATTCCTTTATCGGGACCTGGCTTGAAGGATTGGAAATCCAAGCCTAGTTTTGTCGACAAAATATCTATTGCCAATTCCTCTAAATCTCTGTCGTTTAATGTTGAAAAATCATAATTTGCCATTGACTTAAATTTCTGATTGTTCTAATGATTTTAGATTTATTCTCTTTTGTGTCAAATTATAATTTTTGAATTTATATCTCATAAATGCAGACATCATATCTTCATGCGTAGATATAATAATTTGGTTCTTGCTAAATTCATTTCGTAATAATTCAATAAATCCTACAACATTTAATTCGTCCATTGTTTGAACTGGGTCATCAATTAATATGATTTTATTTTGAGAGTACTTCTTATGTAAAGCCAAGGTGAAAGAGATTATAAGGGCCGACAGTTGGCCTGAACTCATCGAAAATATTGCATCAAAAGTTTTGGTCGGATTAGTTTGAAATCTGATTCCGTTTTTTTCCGGATATATAAAAAGACCTAGACCTCCTTGAAAATCCTGCATTATTCTTCCAGAATAGATATGAAAAATTATTTCAATGTCTTTTATTACTTTCTTCTGATATTTTTTGAGTGAACTATCATAAATATTTTTTAGCTGCTTAATTTGCCCACTTAGTGATTTAGCATTCTCAAATTTGATCTTCTTTTCACTAAGTTCCTGTTTTTTGGCTAACAAGAAGTCATTTTGAAGTAATGAATAGGTATATTTTAAATATTCTATTTTATTTTTGCTATTTTTTATATCAAAAGCAGTTAATTTATCAAAATTATTATCGAAGTATTCATTAAAATATTCTTTAAAATGTGATTCAATTTCATCAACATTAATGTCATGTTTTTTTTCTTTTAAATCTGTACTTAGTGTTTCAAATTTAAGATTAACATCTGCCTTAGCAACATCATTTAAATATGCGCTGTAATCAAAGTTTATCTTTTCAAAATTCTTTACAGTATTGTTGAAATGCGTCGGTTCAAAAGAAATTAGTTTGTTTATGAATTCTTTATCTATACTGTTATCTGTAATGTCTTTTGAAATAGCTGTTATAATTTGACCTACGATTTCGACTTTGAAAGTGTCAAATTTTTCTTTGAAAACTTTACTGCTTTCACTCGCAAGGTTTTCCAAATTTTCAGATTGAAGAGTTATATTATCTAGTAAGGTATTAATGTCGCCCCAATCATATCCGCATAAAAAGCAGGAACCTGAAGTTAAATCGTCTTCCTCTTTCAAGTCTTCAATCTTTTCAATAAGTTTTTGTCGTGATTCGTTGATTTTGGAATAGATACCTTCCAATTTATTTAATGCAAGTATATCTGTTTTTAGAATTTCAAATTCTTCAAAAAATTCTTCAATTAAATCAACGTTTAAAAATTCGAAATCGTCAAAATCAAATTCGAAAAATTCATCCTGCAGGTCGTCGGTTGAGAAATTTTCCAGTTTCTCAATATATAGTTGTTTTTTAATGAATGCCTCTTTAGTTATAATTAAATTTTCTTTTTGCGGAATAAAACTATAAAACTGGCAAAAATCCTTTAGGATAGACTCATTGCGGAGTAATGAGTCTATAGTTTCATTATAAATATATTTTTTAAAAGTTTCTTTTTGATTTAAAAGATTTTTCAATTTTGTGAGAATACCATCTTCTCCAAGTATATCTAAATAATCGATCGACTTGAAATCAAATTCTTTTTCATCCCATATATATTCTCTTTCGGGAAATAATTTTAAGTACTCGATATCATTAAAGCTTTTGGAAAGGAAATCTTCTGTTTGTTTAATTTCCCCCTTCAATGTCTTCTATTGTTTTCTTTTCTTCGGCATTACACAGTATTTCAATCTTTTGTTTAATGAGATTAATATTTGCAATTTTGTTTTCAAATTCTAAAACATTGAAGAGATGTGATATATGCTGCTTTCTGTTTTTATCTTGACTTTTAAGTAAATAAAGACTATCCTCTTGTTCTATATAATTTAAAAATTGAAAGTTTTCCTTATAATTTGAGCCTAAAATATCATTTAAAAATTCTTCTTCGTTTTCAATTAAAGTTTTATCAATTGCTTCAAAACTTTCCTTTTGATATAGTTTATAAGTCGAAAAATTTACACTGTTTGTTAGTTCTTCTTTTTTTGCAAGTCTTTCTAAAATGTAAGTTGCTTCATTTTTAGTAAATTCAATGCAAATGCTTATATCTCCGGTAGCACCTTCACTGTAAAAAGGATGTTCATGATATGATTCCCTACCATCTATCAATAAAACTTGTAACACATTATACCTTCTTATTTTTCCTGTAAATAGTAATTCTATCGCGTCATAAATTGAAGTTTTGCCAAATCCGTTTGGTCCATCAAACACTATTAGATCCGAAGATTCAAAATCAATCTCTTTCGACCGTAATACTTTGAAATTATGGATTTTAATTTTTTTAATTTTCATCTTTATCTATTACAATTAGAATTTTTTCATAAACCGTTTCTGGAGATATAGCCATAACTTCATCAAATGTTTTATCTAATATCATTTCAGAAATTAGATCATCTAATTCTTTTAGCTGTGAATTTTTTACGACCTCACTGTCATTGTTTTCTGTCAATGCGGATAATCCGTCTTTTTGAACAACATTTATATTTAGAAAAGGAACTTTGTGAGCAACTCTATACAATAATGATTCAAAAGCATTATTGTTTAAATTAGTTTTATGCTGCTCGAAAATAGAATTAGATAATAGTTTCTGTTCGAAAAACTTTTTAGTTGTTAAGGTGCTATCAGCTATGGCTTCTAGAAGTTTTTCCTTTTCACTCTCCGTGTAAACTAAAATTTGCTTTTTAAAAAGAAAAGGGTTTTCCTCAATATCAATTAGTCGATTTTTTTCTACTGAAGATTCTGAAGCGGATTTATATAATATCAATAGATTAGCATTTTTATCAAACCATTCATTTTTAAGAAGTTCCTTTGCTACAGTAAAAAAGTTAGGTTGATTTTCAATAATAGTGCCTAAATCTGGGGCTTCTATCACTAGCCAAAAACTAAATTGATTTGCTTCTTTAAAATAATGAACCTTTCCGAATTCAGTCAATTGAGCTTCTAAGCCAATTTCTTCAAATAAACTATTAATTATTGATTCCATTTAAATTTATTTTTGCTTGTTCAAGATTTATTAGCGAAAGCTTTCTCCACTTTGTTATATTATCATAATTTTCGTCACCAACCTTAAATATGTTAACAGCTTCATTTTCTAGGGATTCTACTTGACAGCCTTCAGTAATAATGTAATCACTATTGTATGGGGTGTCAATTAATTGATCTAAAGCTACTCCTATAATCTGTTCGCTTATTCTTTTTTTGCTTGCGGCAGTATCTGAAATATTTATTGTTGATGGAAAATATCTTTTATTATTCGGACAAATCCATCCTAACTTATTGATTAAATCTTTATCAGAATCCCGAATTTCTCTTAAGGTGAAAATTAGTGCGTTCTTAAATTCATCTATTTGTAAAGTATTGTCTTTATATTCTTGTAGTTTCGAAAATTTGACAATTTTATGAGGCATAATATTCTGTAAAAACTTTTCAAAGTCGGAATCATTCAGAGAATTGAAGTATGTTAAGTAGCTCGATAATTTTGTTTTCATAGCCTGATCCACTTCACTTTCAATATCCATGCAGTATTCTTGGAAATAAAGATTCAGGTCATTTCGCAGTACCCGACGGTAGTAATTCTTATCAAAAATTCGGGTGTTTACATCTGCGGTTAACTCAGCTATAAAATTCTTTAGGGGAATTGTAAAATAATATGCACCTTCACTAATTGTTAAGCCATTTTTTACATGATTGGCAGCATGAACTGCTATTATTTGACTTGTTATTATCTCTTCCAAAACTTCACTTATCATACTAACATAATCTGGATTTCCACTTTCTGCAACTAGCCCGAATTTTAATAGACAAGACTGAACTTTACTATCTGCCTTATTTTGTAAATCCTCAATCCTGCAAAAAGGATCTCCATCATATTCATAAATTATAAGAGTAGGATGTGCAGCTTCAATTGCCGCTTTTGACCTTTCGTTATTAATGGCTAAATGAAAGAAAGCATCCCTTTCACACGGAAATTCAAGTTTTCTTTTTTCAAGTTTTGCAAAAGCTTCCTGATAGGAAGAGTACAAATGGCTCTTCATTGCTTTTACTTGATGTAAACTCACCGGGACAATATTTGTCCCGTCATTTCTCACAATTGCGAAATCCTCTAAAGAATCAAGTTGTAATTCCAGCTCATCGACGTTCGCTTCATTTAGTATTAAAGTTAGCACATGATAAAGAGCAACCTTGCCTTGGTAAATAAACCCACTCCAAGTATCAGCTGCGGAATGTATATCGTTAGGATTGATTAATGACATAGATCTTTTTATTAATTGTCAAATTGTTCTAACAAATTGATTTCTTCTGAGTTCAATCCATATTGCTGAAATAAAGACATTCGTTAAATTTTATATGCTACCAAAGTAAGAATTTTAAATGAATAAAAAATGTGGATTGTCACGAGAAAAAAAATAAAATCTCTACTGCATCAATGTTTTGTTATTCAGCATTTGTGCTGAGAATAAAAATCGAATAATCCTGCCGGAACATTTCCCAATACGAAAAGGATAAAAAGGCAGCTAAGGTATTATGGACACCAGCCGCCCCTGCCACCAAAAGACTACGGCATAAACGGTTTCCTCCCCTAAAGGGTACCCCTCCAATTATTCCGTTTCCTTTTGGCTTTCCGCGTTGTCCATACCTTTTTATGGCTTTCTTTTTTCCCTTTTTCTTTTGGAAAAATGCTTTTTGAGGCAGGCAGGTTAAGAGAAAAAAATGAAACAGTATTGTATAACATTTAAAGAACACAGACTATGAACATCATTGGAAGAGTGACAAAAGATGCGGAGGTACGCACATTGTCTAACAGTAAACAAGTAGTAAACTTTTCAGTAGCAACCAACGACAGCTACCGAAATAAAGCGGGCGAACGTATAGAGCAGACAACCTACTTCGATTGTGCTTATTGGATTAGCCCAAAGGTAGTGGGCATACTCACTAAAGGCTCTCTTGTGGAACTCACAGGCAGGGTAAGTGCAAGAGCATGGACAGGTAATGACGGGGAAACACACGCAAGGCTGAATTTCAATACCTCAAATATCAAACTGCACTTAGGGGGCAAAAAATCAGAAACTGCACGAGCTACTACAGGAACCAACAATAGTAAGCCAGAGGAAGACCTCCCATTTTAGCAACGTGTAATCAACCAATTTTCAAACCTTTAAAATCATTTATCATGGTACATAATATCAATTTCAACAGCACAACAGGACGTTATTCATTCTTTAGCGTAAAAGAAAAAGCGTGGCACGGCTTAGGGCAAATCGTGGGACAATACCCAACAAGTGAAGAAGCTATAAAGTACGCAGGATTAGACTATGAAGTCACTAAAAGCCCGCTATATACAAAAGGTTCGGGTATTATCGAAACCGCAAACGGTATTGAGATAGGCAACAGCGAATTGGAAGTATCCAACTATTTTGCCAACATCCGTACCGATAACAATGCCGTACTAGGTGTTGTCGGAAAAGACTATCACATTGTACAAAACCGTGAAGCGTTCAATTTCTTTGATGAGATTGTAGGCGGTGACGAGGGAATTTTGTACGAAACCGCAGGAGCGTTGGGCAACGGCGAACGCATATTCATCACGGCAAAACTGCCCGACTATATCCGAGTAGGCAATGGCGACGATGTAACGGAAAAGTACATTTTCTTAACCACTTCGCATGATGGTAGTGGAAGTATCACAGCCGCTTTTACTCCTATCCGCATCGTATGCCAAAACACCCTCAATGCTTCGCTCCGCAATATGAGCAACGTAGTAAGAATCAAGCATACTTCGGGAGCAAAACAACGTTTGGATGATGCCCACAAGGTTATGGGATTGGCAAATACGCTAAGCAGTCAGCTAGAGGGCATATTCAACCAGTGGGCGAAAGTTAAGGTAACAGACCAAGAAATGAGAAAGCTAATCCAATTGGCACTCTGCCCAAATAAAGAGACTTTCGATTTGCTCAAAAAAGGAGCTGAAGATGAAGTTTCCACCTTGTTCAAAAACACCGTAGAAGATGCTTTTGCCTATGCTATGGTAAGCGATACACAGCAGATGGATACTACCAAAGGCACATTGTTTGGGGCATACAATGCTGTGACGGGCTACTATCAAAATGTACGCAGTTACAAAGATAATGAAGCCAAGCTACAGAGTATTGTAATGGGCGGTACGGCACAGCTAAAGTCCCAAAAGGCTTTTGAACTGTGTACCTCTTTTGCAACAGACGGAGCAGAAATCTTAAACCTTAATTAAACAACCACAGGCTACCGCCTTAATCGGTGGTAGCCTTTAAAAACAACAGCTATGAATATCGGAACTATAACATACAGGAAATACGATGAAAGGATATTGCTTAATTGGAACTTCAACGTATTAGAACTGTTCGACATTATATTGAAGGACAAAGATTATGTCCGCTTTGAAATCTTTGACAGAAACAATAACCTATTACTGTCAACACACTATCTCCATGTAGAACAAAAGGGAGTATATATCAAGGTTGTTAAGGTCGAAAAAGAGAAAGAAATTACGGGAATTACGTATGATGCATTCAGAACACCATCAACTATCCGTAGGATAAAGATACGTTGGAACGTAAACGGCAGAAGGTTCAGAACGAAGAAAAACGCCCTTGAGTATGTCTATTGGGAAAACAGAAAGGCAACCTTGAAAATTGAGTCATTCGTTGACCGCAGGTAGTCTTAAAAAAGAACGATTAAACAGCACTTTAAAATTTTAGCACGATGAACACAAATTTTTTTAATCAGATAGCACAGATGGACATACAAGGAGATTTGCACCTGACCATAGCAAAGGGAGCAGAAAACAACCTTATCGTATCGGTAATGCTCCAAAACGAACAATGCGGGGATAACGCAAAGAACATCATACCGCCCCTTAATCTTCGGGGAACAGCAGATGAACTTGACAACGGTTTTTTTGAAAAAATAACCACACCTATACAGACCGCTTCGGGCTTAATGGTCGATATGGAAGGATTTATGAAGCAATTGGAAGAAGCCAAAAAGCAATCCGCAATGGAGAAAGAAAAAGCTGATAGGCAGAAGAAAGAACAGGAAGGCAAAGACAAGAAGTTTAAAGACGGCATGGCAAAAGCGGATGAATTGGAGGCAGCAGGCAAATTCCGTGATGCATGGATGAAAGTACCCGAAATAACAGAGTTCCCCGAAAAGGCTGACGAGATACGCAGACGCAAAATGTCGTTATCCGACAAGTTTTCCACCCCAAGCCTTTTTGGAACAGAGCAGGAACAGAATGTATAACCACAAAATTCAGAAATCATGTTATTAGCAACGCAATTGGAACGAGTGTTTGTACTCAAAGATAAGGGGCAGGATATTATACTGACCGACCCCGAACCACGTTGGAGTGTGGAAGCGGTATTGAATTTCTATGCCAATAGTTACCCCATTTTGACTACCGCCAAAATATCTGTACCCGCCATCAGGGACGATGCGGTCGAATACCGATTTGAGAGCGTAATGGGTACTAAAGGTTAAACTTAAATTTTAAAGCGATGAATTATGCACAAACACATTATATCGGGAACAATCAGCTCACCCGAACAAAAAAGACAAAGGCAATTGTACCAACAGCTCAGCGAGTTCTCGAATTGGATGCAAAAACCAAAAGATGCAAACGAGATTCAGAAAGACAAACGCAAATCAGTACCAACGCAAATGTTGCCAATGGTTTTTTAAAGACTTCTTTCCTGCCTAAACTCAAAGAAATGAAAACGGTACAGGCTTGTGAGAAAACAGCAAAAACGCAGAGGGATTTTTATAAGTCCCTTTCCAAACTTGCCGAGCATTACAAGATAGAACCAATTCAGACGAGCCAATTTGACTATCCCTACAATTTGGCATTGGCTACATGGGATATGGAGGAAAAGCTAAAGCAACGTGTTTTAAACTGGCAGGAAATACGTTTGCTACAGGACAGTAAGAAAACCTATTTTATCAGCGAGGAAAAATACAGCACAGGTACAACCCTGTATTACATTCCGATTGAACCGCTTTATCAGATGCTACACGACCCTAAGCGAAAAAAAAATGCACAACTGCTTATTTCCGTCTGCTCTTACCTGTACCATATTGCGGATATTCCCTATTACAGACGGGAAGACAGCTATCTGTATTGGATGTACGAAATGCACAAGGAATGGGCGGAACAGGATGATGAAACAGACGAAGCAGAAATGTATCAACTTGAATTTAGCAAAGCGGAATTGATTGGGGATTGTATAGAACAAAAGATTTTTAACCGTATCAATCTACAGGTATTTGAACAGCGATTAAATTCTTTTATGAGCCGTGATACCTTCGACCACGATTGTCGGCAGGCGGCTTGTACTGCCTTTGCTTTATACACAGAGTACCCACAGGAAAGCATTTTCCGAAACGCACCCATAAAGGATGACCCCGACAATGAAGAGGACGAAAGCGAAACCATTGGCATGGAAAAGTACATTTCCTTTATATCGAACACCAAAGGATGGCTGTACGAGAGCATTACCGACAGCATCAACAACGAGTTTAACGAGTACGGAGCAATGCAGGAACCTACCATTCGCAAATGCTTTGACGCAAATGAGGTAATGAATACCAGTCTTGATTTTGAGAACAGATTATTTGCCCTTTTGGACGATATGTGCTGTCTATTGTATAACTATGAAACGACAAGAAAATGAACAACACAAACGATATAACCGCAAGTTTTGGAACATTGTACCACCCAAAATCCGCTTTGGTTTTCTATGAAGCCAAAGGAACGGATAACGATGTATATGTGGAGCATTTTGATATGGACAAAAACGGCAACCCCATTAATGCCCATCCACTCACAGAAAGGGAAGCAAAAGTATTGGCAAAGGCATTGCATACCGAAAAGGACAAGGATAAAGCTTTTTTAAAATCCAACGGGATTTTGCCGACCAACATTCTACAGATCAATCCCAATACCGATAAAGGTGCGGTATTATGGTACACCAAGACGCAAAGGCGACAACTGTATTTTATAAGCGGTTTGGACATTCCGAGCGGGATGGCGTATGTGCCTCCTATGGTTTGGTATGCCAGTAAAAACAGCCTTTCGGTATTTGCACTCACAAGTGACAGAAGACCGACAGAAAAAACGCTTTTGTATTTCGCGCCTTTTTTCAACATCTATGAAGATGGCAGAGTGTGCATGGGTTCTGTCAATATCAACATCAAAAACTCCGCTTCGGTAGAGGAATTTACAGGGGCTTGGGAAGACTATTTTTTCAACAGCTATTTCAGCCATTTATTGGGGCAAAACAGTCCGATAATAGGCAATTGTGTAAATCTTTGGAAAGACCTTATCCAAACAGGGAAACCTTTTCCCAAAGAAATATTGAAAAAGAATAACAAAACACTTAAAAATCTATTGTGATGAATACAGAGAAAACAAAAATACATTTTATGGACAATTACCTGATAAGTCCGACAAATCCCATTACCGTAAACCTAATCGGTGCGGGTGGTACAGGCTCAAAAGTATTGACTGCCTTAATGGAAATGAACCACAGTTTGATTGAACTCGGACACGCAGGGTTATCCGTCCGCCTTTGGGATGATGATATTGTAACGAGTGCCAATTTGGGCAGACAGCGTTTTGCAGAATGTGAAACAGGATTGTACAAATCTGTTGCCCTTGTAAACCGTGCAAACCGTTTTATGGGAACGAATTGGAAAGCGGAAACAGTTAAATTCGAAAAAGATGCTTTGGGAAGATTGCCCAAAAGTGTAGAAGCCACTCTTTATATTTCCTGTGTAGACAGCGTACAGGCTCGATTTGATATTGCGGATATTTTGAACCTGCAAAACAACCGCAGACATCATAGAGACGCACCAAAATACTGGCTGGACTTTGGGAACAGCCAGCATACAGGACAGGTTATACTATCCACTATCGGAGAGATAAAGCAACCCAACTCCGAGAAATATGAAACGGTAGCAAGCCTGCCATTTGTAACTGATGAATTTGGAGAATTATTAAAGCAGTCCGAACAACAGGACGACACGCCCAGTTGCTCATTAGCGGAAGCATTGGAAAAACAGGATTTGTTTATTAATTCGGCACTGGCTCAAATGGGATGCTCCCTTTTATGGAGCTTGTTCCGCTATGGAATGACCCAGTACAGGGGGTTTTTCCTTAATCTGAAAGATTTCCGTTCACAGTCCATTCCAGTCGCCTGACCCGAAAAATCGGGCGGCAAAAAGACAGACCCTTCCGATGGTCGGGACAGTCTTTTTGCATTTAAGCGGTGCAACCACTTTGCCAAAAATATATGCCGATCCATAAACTCCTCTCTTATATTTTACCAAAGAGGTTGTGAAGTTTTCGTTAGGGATACATATCCCTAATAAATAAATTCTGAGGACTTCTTTTCTTTATCCTGTCTGGCGACCAAAGAAAAGAAGCAAAAGAAGGTCGCTTTGGACTTATCCAATTTTATTACTTTCTTTCGTGAGTACATCGAAAAAGAAAGTAACAAAGAAACCTCCTGTTATGCTCAATCCTATTTTAATAATCAATAAAAGATTACAAATTAAATAATTTTTCAAGTTCAAAATTTTGCATTTGATAAGCATTGCAAAAATGAATAGATGTTTGTGAAGTATGAAATAGAAATAAGTTATTAATTAATCCTGATTCTGTTCCTACTTTCTCTTCGCTAAAAAAATCCAAAATGGTGCCAAAACCTCACAGAATCCCATATTAGATTATTACAGTAAAAAATGTACTAATTTCTAAAAATAAGTCGAAATCCCAATGTTAAACCCAGCAGTAGTTGCAGGAGGGTTTCCTAAAATATCGGTTTGTTTTTGAAAACGATAATTTAACCTAAAAACAGTTTGCGATGTAGGACGAAAACTTACCGCAGGCATTACACTCCAAATGTCCTCTCCTATATTTCCGCCTGTTTCGTTAAATGTTCCCACGTTCCAATCTACATATTCCAATCTACAGGCAATGTTTAATTGCGCTTTTTCCCATCCTAAAATGTTTTTTTTAAGAACTGGTTGAACGATATCCATAAAGCCACCAAACTGTTTGTTTCCAAATTGTTGTCCATAGGTGCCTGGGACATCTACTTTGACCCATGCCAATTCGGAGGTTATAAAAGTTTTGATTTTAGGAAGGGTGGTATTAAAATCTAAAGCAAAAACGTTAACACGTCGCTTCGTATCTATAATTACTCCGTCATCCTGATATTTGTTGTAAACGCCCCCCATATAGGATAGTCCCAATTCACCAATTTTGCTGTTACGAATAGCAATTTTACCTGTAAATAAAGGCAATCCGCTGTTTATTTCTTCAAAGCGTTCCGGATTATTTTTTGATGCGGGTAGAAAGGTTTTGTTTTCGGTATTTTCAATTATCGAATTATCGAAACTTCCTGAAAAATAAGCTTCGTATCCAATCATCCAATTATTTGAGTATTTTTTTCCAAAAAGCCCGACTCCTGCATTGCTGAAAGTCCCTGGTAACATTTGTGTTGCCGAAATGGGTCTGTCTGTAAATTCCCATTTTGGTCCGTCGTGATTTTGATTAAAAGAACCAATCGGGTTTACGATTATTCCTCCTCTAAAATTAACTAAAGGATGAAATTCGACATCGACAGAGGCGAATTCTACGGCAATTTCTTTTCCGCCGTCTTCAAATTCAATTTCGCTTAAAAATTTCACGCGTTTGCTGATTGCCGATGACATGAATATAGATAATCTTCTGGCTTGAAATTGATGTCCTTCGGAAACGCCATCCGTAGAAAGATGTTGCCAGTTGGCTTCAAGATAACCGCCAATTGCAATTGGAGTTTTATTTATACTCATCGATGGACGATTGTAAACAGCATCCATATTCAGCGCCTGTTTTGTACTGTCTTTTTGGGTTCTTTTTAGTAAACTGGGGTCTATTTGCGCATAGAAATTTAAGGAAAACAAAAATGTTATATAGAGGAATTTTAATCTCATTTTAGTGATATTTTAAGAGTACTGTTATCTATTTTAATTGGAAAATTTCGTAAATTTCTGTCTGCTGGGCCGTTTTCTACATTTCCTTTGTTGCTAAATTCACTTCCATGTGCCGAGCATTGTATTTTATCTCCAAAAACCTGTAATTCGGTTCCTTGATGAGTACATTGCATTAACAAAGCACTATAATTATTGGCATCAAATCGATAAACACAAATAGGATATTTTAGTTTCTCGTTTTGAATGATGATGTATTTTTTATATTGGATTGTCCCATTATCTTTGATTTCAAAATCTGTTAATGGAACTAAAATATCGGAACCGTTTATGTCTTTTGCCAAAACTTGAGAAGAACCACAGCTTTGCAGCAAAGAAGCACCCGTCAATCCTCCCAAACAACCAAAACCGCATGTTTTTAGAAACTCTTTTCTGTTCATGATTATAAAGATTTTATAAATTTAAGCAATGCCTCTTTGTCTGTTTGTGAAAGATTTTGATAGCTTATTTTACTATTGTTTGCTTCGCCGCCATGCATTAAAATAGCTTCTTCAATATTTTTGGCTCTTCCATCATGCATTAGAAAATAGTTTCCGCCTTGCGCGTTTTCGGAAAGTCCTATTCCCCATAAGGCTGGTGTTTTCCATTCGGATGCTTTCGCATTCCCTTCGGTATAATTGTCGTTTAATCCACTTCCCATATCGTGTAATAATAAATCGGTATATGGCGAAAATGTTTTGTAAGAAAGCGCGCTTATTGGAGAATAACCAGTCTTTAATTCCGATTTATGACAACCTGTGCAATTAATTTGTTTAAAAAGTTGCTTTCCTTTATTTACAACTTCATCATTTTGATTGCGCTGTACAGGTGCTTTTAGAGTTTGTAAGTAAAAAACAACGTCGTTTACCGTGCTGGTGGAAACTTCAGGATCAATTTCCAAATGCGTATAGGCATCAATTGGCCTGAATATAGAGGTGATTCCCATATCCTGATTGTAGGCATTTGCAGTTTGGTGCAATAAACTATGTGCGGCCGCTTTTTTACCATAACGACCAATGTATTTTCCGTTTTGAGATATTGCATCTGATGACGGAATTACAAAATCAGGAATATCAATCCAGTTAGGAACACCGGATATTCCATCGCCATTAACGTCATTAGGATCTGCCATTGCCAGGATAGTCGCATCAGTTACAAATTGTAAAAAACCCAAACCAGTATTTGCGGGTGGTGTAAATTTAGCAGAAGTGGCTCCAAATGGAATTTGTTCGGGCAAAAAACCAGGCAATGATCTGTTTTGCAATTGAGGCCCGCCCAAATGCAGATAGGTGTTTCCTGTTTCGTCCATTTGTCCAAAACGGGTCAGTGTCGTAAACGGATGTCCTTTCCCATCACCGGCATGACAACTGACGCAACTTGTGGCAACAAAAGTAGGGCCAAGCCCTGTTTCTCGAGTGAAAACCTGACTGAATGCGGCGTCTCCTTTTAGAAAACGTGCGGACTCTTCGTGCGAAAGTCCTTCTACAGGTCCGTCCAAGACTTGATCATTGGCTGGAATAGCAGTATAGTCTGGTTCGCAAGAGGAAAAAGCTATAAATGAAAGGAATACAGGAATTAGAGATTTGTTTTTCATTTGTGCAAATTAAATTTTAGACAAAACTAAATAAATATTTTGAAATATGTAAAATAAATTTAAAAAATATCTAAACCTCAAATTTTATGTGTTTTATTACTACATTTACACCATTGAAATCGATAAACACCATATTATCCATTGTTTTTCTAATCCTTTCCTGTATGCCCTGTGCAGATGCGGAACCAATTGCATCGTACAGTAAAGTCACAATCAGCAATCAATCAAGCCAACACCACGATAATGATGCCTGTTCTTCTTTGTGCATTTGTAGCTGTTGTGGTTGCCAAGGTTTCGCTTACAATACCATTTACGTTTATAATTTATTTTCTGTCAAAACTCTAATTGACAAAAAAGTACCTGAATACAAATCAATTCTTACTTCCAATTTCTTCGGAAGTATTTGGCAACCGCCTCAAATTATTGTTTAATTTTTTATCGATTAAAAGAAGACAATTCTAGTAGAGTTAGTCATGAAATTTTCTTTATTTTAAATTAATTACAGTTTATTGATGCAATAATGGCAAAACCAAAAAACAAAAAACAGAATAACCCAAAACCTCAATCCAAAACTAAATCTAAAAAACCAATAACAGCTTACACTGTTATTCGTGCCATAATAATAACTCTCGTTTGCTTGATCTTGCTATTGGGAATAGCTGCAAGGATTTGGCATTACTATAATAATCATTTCAAATAAATAATAAATTAAAAATAAAAACCTTATTTTTACAGTCTTGAAACTTACAAACACCATATTATCAATTATCTTTCTGATACTATCCTGTATGCCTTGCGCAGACAAGGAGCAAATTGGTTCATTTGAAAAAGTTACTGTTAACAATAGTTCAAAACAACACAACGATAAAGATGCTTGTTCGCCTTTGTGTGTTTGTAACTGTTGTGGATGCCAAGGTTTCGCTTACAATACTATTTATGCTTATAATCTCTTTTCTGTTAAAACGATAATTGACAAAAAAGTACCTGAATACAAATCTATTTTAACTTCCAATTTCTACGGAAGTATTTGGCAACCGCCTCAAATTACTGCGTAATTTTTTTTGATTAATGTTTAAATGAATAACGATTAATGACTTGTGCATTAATCAGACTATTGTTTTTCATTAATCACTTTACAGTATTTGAAATATTCAAGTGCTGTGATTTATAAATCAATATTAAACAGTAATAATTTTCAATAGTGTTAGAAAAAATCATTCATTTTAGTATCAATAATAAATTCATCATTGGTTTGATGACTTTATTTCTCATCATTTGGGGAGTTTGGAGTGCTTCCAAATTACCCATCGATGCCGTACCGGATATTACAAACAATCAGGTGCAAATTATTACGCTTTGCCCCACTTTAGCAGGCCAAGAAGTAGAACAATTAGTGACTTTTCCAATAGAGCAAAGCATAGCAAATCTTCCCGATTTAGAAGAAACCCGAAGCATTTCTCGCTTTGGTTTGTCGGTAATTACAGTAGTTTTTGATGATGATGTAAATATTTATTTTGCACGTCAATTAATCAGTGAACGACTTAAAGAGGCTATTAGCCAAATACCGCAAGGCATTGGAACACCCGAATTAGGTCCCGTAAGTACAGGACTTGGCGAAGTGTATCAATATATTTTACATCCAAAAAAAGGAAGTGAAAAAAAATATTCCGCAATGGATTTGCGTTCGATGCAAGATTGGATAGTAGCAAGACAACTTAACGGAACTCCAGGAATTGCAGAAATAAATAGTTTTGGTGGAAAACTAAAACAATATGAAGTTGGAGTAAACCCGAATCGCTTAAAAGCAATGGGAGTAACTATTCCTGACATTTTCAACGCTTTAGAAAAAAACAATCAAAATACGGGTGGTGCATACATTGACAAAAAACCAAGTGCCTATTTTATACGTGGAGTTGGATTAGTCACTTCCTTGGAAGATGTAAAAAACATCGTGGTAAAAAGCAATCCTAACAGCGTTCCTATTTTTATAAAAGATGTTGCCGAAGTACAATTTGGAAGTGCTGTTCGCTATGGCGCAATGACCTATAACGGAAAAGTAGACGCAGTTGGCGGTATTGTGATGATGCTAAAAGGTGCAAACAGCAATGAAGTGGTACAGAGGATAAAAGACAAAATGATTATCATACAAAAATCATTGCCAGATGATGTCATTGTAGAACCTTTCATAGACCGAAGTACATTTGTAAATCGAGCTATTTCCACTGTAGAAAAAAACTTAATCGAAGGAGCATTAATTGTAATATTTGTATTGGTTTTATTTCTCGGAAATTTACGTGCAGGGCTTATTGTTGCTTCTGCAATACCACTTTCAATGCTTTTTGCATTGGGATTGATGAAAATTTTTGGAGTAAGTGCAAATCTAATGAGTTTGGGAGCAATTGATTTTGGTTTAATTGTAGATGGTGCCGTAATTATTGTGGAAGCATCCTTATATTTCTTGGAGCATAACAAAAGTAAAGTGAGACTTACCCAGCCTCAAATGGATCACGCTGTGGAATATAGTGCTAAAAAAATGATGAGTAGTGCCGCCTTTGGGCAAATCATCATTATGATAGTGTATTTTCCTATTTTATCATTAGTAGGAATTGAAGGAAAAATGTTTGGCCCAATGGCAAAAACGGTTTCGTTTGCAATCATAGGTGCAATGATACTATCACTAACCTATATCCCTATGATGAGTGCCTTATTTTTACCTAAACACATAAGCCATAAAAAAACATTTTCTGATAAAATGATGGCTTTTCTGTATAAAAAATACGAACCTCTTTTAGTAAAAGTTATAGATATAAAATACAAAGTTGTTGGTATTACTGTTGCTTTGTTATTAGTTACCTTTTTTGTTTTCAGTAAAATGGGAGGCGAGTTTATCCCAAATTTAGCTGAGGGAGATTATGCATTTGAATTTAAAATGCCTCTCGAAACTTCTTTAACTCAAAGTATCGAAACTTCAATGCAAGCCTCAAGAATTGTCAAGCAATTTGAAGAAGTAAAAATTGTAGTAGGAAAAACTGGTTCTGGAGAAGTGCCTACTGACCCAATGCCTCCCGGAGCAACAGATTTAATGATTATTCTGAAACCACAAGACGAATGGAAATCTGGAAGATCCTATGATGAACTGGGTGATGCATTAGAAGAAAAATTAAGTGTGATACCGGGCGTGTTTGTCGAAAAAAGCCAACCCATTCAAATGCGTTTCAATGAACTAATGACGGGAATTAAACAAGATGTTGCCATAAAAATATTTGGAGAAAACTTGGATAGTCTTTCTGTATACGCCAAAAAAGTGGAAAATGTGATTGTAAATGTAAAAGGGGTTTCATCACCCCAAGTGGAACAAGTCGATGGTTTACCGCAAATTAATATCGAATACGACCGTTTACGTATTGCAAATTATGGATTAAATGTTGAGGACATCAACAGTATTGTAAGTACCGCTTTTGCAGGAAAAGCTGCAGGTGTAGTTTACGAAAACGAACGAAAATTCGATTTAGTGGTACGTTTAGACAGTACGTCAAGAAGAAGTATCGACGATGTAAATAATCTATTGATACCAACACCTACAGGCAATCAAATACCGTTATCACAAGTGGCAAAAATAGATTTCAAACTTGGTCCGGCACAAATAAGTCGTGAAGCAGGAAAACGCAGAATTGTAATTGGTTTTAATATCCAAGATAGAGATGTACAAAGTGTGGTTAAAGAAATTCAGGATAAGTTGGCTACGAAAGTAAAGTTACCATCGGGTTATTATTTTACTTATGGTGGAACTTTTGAAAATCTGCAAAAAGCATCCAATCGTTTGATGATTGCTGTACCAATATCGTTACTGCTTATTTTTATGCTTTTATATTTTACGTTTAGTTCTATGAAACAAGCCAGTTTAATATTTTCAGCAATTCCAATGAGTGCCATTGGTGGCGTGTTCGCTTTGCTAATTCGAGGAATGCCTTTTAGTATTTCCGCAGGTATTGGTTTTATCGCATTGTTTGGTGTAGCCGTATTAAACGGAATTGTATTAGTGGGCACATTCAACCAACTCGAAAAGGAAGGTTGGGATGATGTCATAAAACGAGTAATTGAAGGGACAAAAATCAGACTACGCCCAGTATTAATGACGGCTACCGTTGCCTCTTTAGGCTTTTTACCAATGGCATTGTCACACAGTGCGGGTGCCGAAGTACAAAAACCATTAGCAACCGTAGTTATTGGCGGACTAATCACAGCCACATTCTTAACCTTATTTGTATTGCCTTTGCTTTACATCATATTCAACACAAAAATTAAATTGAAAAGAAAATCAATTACTACCGTTCTTATTATTGGACTATTATTTTCATCAAATATTGGTCAGGCGCAATCCCGAAAAACCATTGATGAAGTGTTGAATTTGGGTTTAAAAGACAATTTGCAATACAACATCAATCAATCTCAAATCTCAAAAAATCAGCTTTTGATAAAGGCAAACAAGGAATTTCCCAAAACGGGCATCTTTGTGGAAAATGAAGATTTGCGACCTTCGGATAAAACGGGTATTTGGAAAATAGGTTTACAACAAAGTTTCTATATGCCACAGGTAAATCAAGCCAAGAAAAATTACTATCGGGAGCAAACCAAATATTATGAATTCAACAAAGAAGTAATCAATACTGAATTGAAGAAAAATATTCGTTCGGTATATTATAAATTATGGTATTTACAAGATAAAACGGCTTTGTATCAGCGATTAGACAGTATTTATATTGGATTGCTAAAAACTACAATTGTAAAAGTAAAAACCGGTGAAAGTGCAGGTATCGAAAAAATTTCGGCAAACGTAAAGTTGAAAGAAATTGAAACCAACATCACCCAACTTCAAAAAGAAATGGTAATGCAACAACAGGCATTAATGCAATTATTGAATAGTTCAGAAGCCATTTTGCCCCTTTCTAAATCGTTGGAAAAGTTAGAATATGGTTTACAAAATGCAACAGAAAACCATCCGAATCTTCTTTTATTACAGCAAAATGTAGCTATAGCCAATAGTGAAATTGCAATACAAAAAAGCAATCGCTTACCAGAATTTTCGGGTCGGTTTTTTTCGCAAAAATTATATGGTGTAGATGACCCATTTAGCGGTTTTTCATTCTCAACTTCATTCCCAATATTTGGAAGCGGTGCCAATAGAAACAAAATAAAAGCAGCCAAAACAGAGAAAGAAGTGCAAGAACAACAATTGCAATACCAAACGCAAATACTGAAATCTTCTTTAGCGCAGCGTCAAACCGAAGTCGAAAAAAGTGTTTCGGGTTTACAATTTTATGAAACTTCGGGTTTGCAACAAGCCGAAGAAATTATAAAAGCCGCTAATCAATCCTATCGAGCAGGAGAAATAAGTTATGCCGATTTTTCATTGTATTTAAGCCAAGCTATCGAAATACGAAAAAATTATTTAGACAACCTAAATGCGTACAACCAAGCGATTATTGAATACAATTATTTCACAAACAAATAAATTAAAAAAATGAAATCTTTAAAAATAAAATATAAAAATTGCCTATTTCTAATTGTCCTTTGCCTATTTCTAATTTCCTGCGGTAATAAAGAGAACAAACCCCAAGAGGAGGAACAAAAAGTAGTAAAAGAAGAAGCAGAACCAACAATTGCTTCGCTCACAGCCGAACAAATAAAAACGGTTGATGTTCAATACGGAACAATCGAGCAAAAACAGTTAACGGCAATACTCAAGGCAAATGGTGCTTTGCGGGTTCCTAATAATAACAAGGCCAATGCAACTTCACTGTATGGTGGCGTTATCAAAACCATCAATGTACAGTTAGGAGATTTTGTAAAAAAAGGACAAGTAATTGCTACAATCGCCAATCCACAATTCATACAATTGCAAGAAGAATATTTGAGTATCGCCAGTAAAATAATCTTTGCAGAACAAGAAGTAGCAAGACAAAAAGAGCTCAACGAAGGCAATGCAGGCGCATTGAAAAATTACCAAAGTGCCAATGCGGAACTAAAATCAATGCGAACTCGAAGAGCCTCTTTACAGCAACAAATTCAAATGATGGGTATCAATCCAAATAGTTTAAACAACAGTAATTTGCGTTCGGCATTGTCAGTGACAAGTCCTATAAGTGGTAGTATAAGCAATGTATTTGCAAAAATTGGAAGTTATGTTGATGTCTCTTCACCAGTTGCTGAAATTGTGGACAACTCACAATTACATTTAGATTTGAATATATTCGAAAAAGATTTGCCAATGCTAAAAGTGGGACAAATTATTCATTTTAGAATAACCAATAATTCAGGCCAAGACTATAATGCAAAAGTGTATTCAATAGGTGCTTCTTTTGAAAGTGACAGTAAGTCAATACCAGTTCACGCGACAGTTCAAGGCAATAAATCGGGACTAATTGATGGAATGAATATAACCGCAATTGTAAGTTTAAATGATGTTACTACTAATGCAGTCCCAACAGATGCCATAGTAAGTGCAGATGGCAAAGACTATATTTTTGTTGTTACCAATAAACAAGCCGAAGAAGAAAAACCGGAAGAAGGTGAAGTGGAGAAAGAAACGGAAACAAAAGATAAAGAACAAGAAGCTAAAAAAACCAATTACGAAAAAATTGAAGTGGTAAAAGGCGTTTCCAATATGGGCTATACCGCAATCACGTTAGTAAAAGACATTCCAACCAATGCCAAAATTGTAACAAAAGGAGCCTTCTTTGTAAACGCAAAACTGACGAATAAAGGAGAAGAATAATAAAAATGCAATATGACAGCAATTTCAGATGTTTATTTATATGCCTTAATACCTGTAATCTCTATCCTTTTGGGTGGAGTTACAGGGTTATTCAAAAATCCAAGTGGCGCTTTCAAAAGTTCCGTTCTTCATTTTGCAGGTGGTGTAGTTTTTTCGGTAGTTGCTGTAGAATTATTACCCGATATTGTCAAATACCACAAACCTATTGAAGTTGCTATTGGCTTCGGATTAGGAATATTTACTATGTTATTAGTAAAATATTTCGCAGAAAAATTTGAAGCAAAACAAGAAGGTAAAATGACTAAAAATGCTTTACCAATGGGTCTATTAATTGCATTGGGCGTCGATTTAGCAATTGATGGTTTACTTTTAGGAGTAGGTTTTGCCGCAGGAAATACCGAAGGAATTTTATTGTCAGTAGCATTGGCATTAGAAACCTTTTCCTTGGGTTTAGCAGTAGTTTTGGCGTGTAAGGATTATCATTTTACAAAACAAAAAAACATATTAATTCTATTTATTTTAGGTTTAATATTTTTCGTTGGAGCTATTTTAGGAATTACTTTGTTGTCACATTTATCGCAAGAATGGTTAGAATTGGTTTTATCATTTGGTTTAGCCGCATTATTATTTCTTGTAACCGAAGAATTGCTTATAGAAGCCCACGAGGAAAAAGAAACCTTGTTACAAACTGCAATGTTTTTTGTAGGGTTTCTAATATTTTTATTAATTGGAATGGTAGCATAATATAAATTTAAAAATAAAATAACAATGATAAATACAGACCCAAAACACAAACATACTTTTGACGCTCAAGGCAAACAGCTTTGTTGCACACTCGAAGAAAAAATAAATCGTAAAACCGACAATCAAACAGGATGTTGTTCAACTCACAATGAACCCGAAAACCATTCTGATGATGACGAACACGACCACGACCATTCCGGCGGAGAACAAACTATATTTCAAATGTTCTTGCCGGCAATCATAAGTTTTTCATTATTGATTATTGCAATTGGTTTTGATAATTATTTTGCACAAACTTGGTTCATTGGTTGGCTACGCATAGCTTGGTATATCGTTGCCTATATTCCAGTAGGTTTACCGGTTCTAAAAGAAGCGTTTGAAAGCATCCGCAAAGGTGAAATATTCTCCGAGTTTTTATTAATGAGTATTGCCACAATCGGAGCATTTGGCATTGGTGTATATCCCGAAGGTGTTGCCGTTATGCTGTTTTACGGCATTGGCGAAATATTCCAAACATTAGCAGTGCAAAGGGCCAAATCAAATATTAAAGCATTATTAGACCAAAGGCCAGATACTGCAACTATAATGGAGGGTAAAAATGCTATTTCTAAAAAAGCATCTGAAATCACAATTGGGGAAATTATTCAATTACGACCAGGAGAAAAATTAGCGTTAGATGGAAAATTGCTTTCTGATACAGCCTCGTTCAACACCGCAGCACTAACAGGAGAAAGTAAACCCGATACCAAGCAAAAAGGTGAAACTGTTCTTGCAGGAATGATTAACCTTAATACCGTTGTTTTGGTTGAGGTAACTACCGCTTACTCCGATAGTAAATTATCTAAAATCCTTGAAATGGTGCAGGAAGCAACCGCCAAAAAAGCGCCAACCGAGTTATTCATAAGAAAATTTGCCAAAATCTATACGCCATTAGTTGTGTTTCTGGCAATTGGAATTTGTTTGCTTCCAATACTATTTGTTGATAATTATGTGTTCAACGATTGGTTGTACAGGGCTTTAATTTTCTTGGTGATTTCTTGTCCTTGTGCGTTGGTTATCTCTATCCCATTAGGTTATTTTGGTGGTATTGGCGCAGCGAGTAAAAACGGAATTTTGTTCAAAGGTTCTAATTTTCTTGATATAATGGCTTCCATTCAAGTGGTGATTATGGACAAAACAGGAACATTGACCAAAGGTGTTTTTAAAGTTCAAAAAGTAGTTGCCGTAGGTATTCCGGAAGCAGATTTAGTAAAATTTACAGCAGCACTCGAAACTAAATCCACACATCCGGTTGGAACTGCTATTATCGAATATGCAAAAGGTTCAGAAAAAAACGCAACTGTTACTGATGTAGAAGAAATTGCAGGACACGGACTAAAAGGAAAAGTGGACGGAAACGAAATCTTGGCAGGAAATGTAAAACTGATGAAGAAATTCAATATCAGTTATGATGCAGAAATTGACAACACACCTTTTACAATTATAGTTATTGCAATCGATCAAAAATATGCCGGCTATTTTCTAATTGCTGACGAGATTAAAGAAGATGCAAAAGAAGCCATACAAAGTTTACACAAGTTAAATATCAAAACCGTAATGCTTTCAGGCGATAAACAAGCAGTAGTTTCAGCAATTGCCAAAGAATTAAACATTGACCAGGCTTTTGGAGATTTGTTACCCGAAAACAAAATCCAAAAAGTTGAAGAACTTAAAAAGCAAAACCTAAGAATTGCCTTTGTGGGTGATGGGGTAAACGATGCGCCGGTTGTAGCCCTTGCCAATGCAGGAATTGCAATGGGTGGCTTAGGGAGCGATGCCACTATCGAAACTGCCGATATCGTAATTCAAAACGACCAACCCACAAAAATTTTTACAGCCATAAATATTGGTAAAAAGACCAAACAAATTGTTTATCAGAACATAGGCTTGGCATTTGCAGTAAAAGCCATTGTTTTGGTTCTTGGTGCAGGAGGTTTAGCCACTATGTGGGAAGCCGTTTTTGCCGATGTCGGAGTTGCTTTATTGGCGATTTTAAACGCAGTTAGAATACAACGAATGAAGTTTTAGATAAAATAAAGTTTATGGGAATAGAATTAGAATTAATAATACTATTGATTATACAGACAATTGGTAGTTCGTTTTTTGCAAAATTTGAAATAGAAACACCTATCCTAAAAAAAGTATTCAAATGGCTGGCGATTGATGCTGTTACCATTGGTTTATACTATTTAATAAACCATTATGCAATTCTGTTTCCAGTAATAATGATTGCAATAGGCTCAATTGTACATTTCAGAATTTGCAAAAAAAATGGAATTGACCCGTTCTTAGCTACGCCAAGAAAAAAATATTACAAATTAAGAGGATGGAAATGGAAAGAATAGCTAATTTTTGGTGTAGGAAGTTTAGCCACAATGTGGGAAGCTGTTTTTGCCGATGTTGGTGTAGCACTATTGGCAATTTTGAACACGGTTAGAATACAACGAATGAAGTTTTAAAAATCGATAAAAATTATAGCTTTGGATAAATACTCTTTCCTGCTTAAATAACTCTATTTAAGCAGGAAATCTTTTTACAAGCTATTTGAAAGAACACTAAATCTGAGATTTACACTTGACAATAACAATATTACCGAAGTATATTTTTATATTACAGATGATTCAAACAAAGAAAAAAAAAATTTACAGCTTACTTTTTACATTCATAGGAGTTGTCACATTTGGGCAACAATTCAATACGACTGGCACTAATCAATTCTCAATTGACAACTCATTAGCCAGTTTCAATTCTAGTAGCGATATAGCAGAGAAGACCAATACTGCGGCTTATAGTATTGACCAAAATAATTCTTTTCAATTAAATACTTCTTTACAACTTAAAGATTCTATTCTATATCCTCCTGTAACGAGAGATTATAAATACTAGGCTACAATACTTCTATTGTTCTTGGAACTACTATTGTTGCTTTTGGTATTTTATGGGCACTCCCAGAAAGCTTCACAAAATGGGATAAGGAAGAAATGAAAAAAAATGGCATCGGAGCCAAATGGAAAGAAAACGTTAAGGCAGGTCCCGTGGTAGACGAAGATAATTTCTTTTTAAATTATGTAATGCATCCTTACTTTGGAGGGTTATATTAGATGACTGCCAGAAGCAATGGTTTTAATATTTTTGAATTCTTTGCTTACTCGGCTATAATGTCAACTTTCTTTTGGGAATATGGGATTGAAGCTTTTGCAGAGATTCCATCTGTGCAGGATTTAATTGTCACACCTGTCTTGGGTTCCGTAGTAGGAGAAGGCTTTTTCTATGCCAAGAAAAGCATTCTTAAAAATGATTCCAGAGTTTTAAATTCGAGATTCTTGGGTAAAACCTCTTTGTTATTGATGGATCCACTTAATACTATTCTTGATGGCTGTGGGTATAAACCAAAAGTTAAGCCTTCATTGAACGTTGTCCCTGTCGGATTCAATCCAAATACCAAAAGTGCCACTTGGGGGCTTAGTTTTTCGGCTAATTTTTAATTCTTTCTGCTATTTGTAGTAAAAGTAATTGTTCTTGTAGCCGGAGGTCTGGCAACAATTTAGGAAGTTTTAGAGATTATAATTATTTAGATTAAAGGTGTTTGACTTTAAAATTCAAACACTTTTTTCAATTGCTAAAACTATGTTTTAACACATAATTAGTAATCAATAAATATAATTTGATTACATTTGATTCAAATTAAAGTACAAATGAAAAAGTTTCACATTATAGTAATCGCATTATTTGGTTTCTTATTGATGCCAAGTAATTCTTTTGCATGTGGAAACAATTCTTCTAAACATTCTTCTACAAAAGAAACATCCTCAAAAATGGATAAAGATGATTGTTGCAAAAACGACAATCATTCCAAAACGAATAACCACGATGGTTGTGGAGGAAAATGTAGTCATTCAAAATGTGGCTGCGCTTCTTCATGTAATAGTTCAATTTCAATTAATGGATTGAATTTAAACAACAATATTTTTAATTTTTCATGCGAAAAACAAAATTTCTATAATTCAGAAACCTTCATTTCTTCTGGTTTCTATTCTCTTTGGCTTATACCAAAAATAAGCTAAATTCCAATTTTGACAGCCCTAATTGTGTCAAATCAAAAGCAATTATTGCTTTAAAATCATTTATTTTATCAGTTAATTTCATTTTCAAAAGGTTGGCTTTGTTATGCTTTCATTTTGTTATTGTTTAGCTAATTCAATTTAAAATTATTTACATACAATGAACTCATTAAAAAAAATGATGATGGCAATAACTCTATTGTCATCCGTCATGGTATCCAATGCGCAAATCAAAAACGCTAAAACCGAAACCGTAAAAATATTCGGGAATTGCGCAATGTGCGAAACTACAATAGAAAAAGCAGGAAGTCTCAAAAAAATTGCCAAAGTAGATTGGAATAAAGATACCAAAATGGCTACACTTACTTATGATGCTAAAAAAACCAATCAAGACGAAATACTAAAACGTATTGCACTTGCAGGTTATGATAGCGAAAAATTCCTTGCTCCAGATGCTGCATATTCAAAACTTCCTGAATGTTGTCAATATGTTCGTGAAGCAAAAGTAGCAGTAAAAACGGAAACAAAATCCGAAGAAACTAAAATGGAAATGGCAGGAATGAAAATGTCTAACGATTCTTCTATGTCTGAAAATCAAGAAATAAATCAACTAAAACCAGTTTTCGACAATTATTTTTCATTGAAAGATGCCTTGGTAAAAACAGATAGTAAAACGGCTTCCGCAAAGTCAAAAGATTTATTAACAGCTATCACTTCTGTAAAAATGGAAACATTGAAAATGGATGTACATATGGTTTGGATGAAAGTTTTTAAATATTTAACTGCTGATGCTAAAAGTATTTCTGAAACACAAGATATCAAAAAGCAAAGAGAACTTTTCAAATCATTATCTAAAAATACGTATGAGCTGATAAAAGTTTCAAAATTTACTGAACCAGTTTATTATCAATACTGTCCTATGCAAGATGCCAATTGGTTAAGCAAAGAAAATGCAATCAAGAATCCATATTATGGATCTCAAATGCTTTCTTGTGGTAAAACAGTAGAAACAATAAAATAATATTAAAAATAGTAAAAAGATGAAAACAATAATTATCGTATTAAGTGCATTTTTTGCATTTAATTCAACCGTAATAGCACAAACAGCTACAAAAAATGATGAACAGAAAGCAATTTACATTTGTCCAACACATCCTGACGAGATGAATCCAAGCTCTGGAAAATGTCCAAAATGTGGAATGGAATTGACAAAAATCACCGAAAAAATAGATACTCACGCTACAAAAGGAAGTCAACCTATGAGTAAAACTGTGACAAAATATGTTTGTCCTATGGATGGCTCAACTTCTGATAAACCAGGGGAATGTTCTAAATGTGCAATGAAGATGATAAAAACCACCGAAAAAATAGACACCCACGCTCTAAAAGGGAGTCAGCCTAGAAGTGAAATTGTGACAAAATATATTTGTCCAATGGATGGTTCAACTTCAGAAACTGAAGAAAAATGTTCTAAATGTGGAACGAGAATGGTAAAAATTACCGAAAAAATAGATACCCACGCTACAAAAGGAAGTCAACCTAAAAGTGAAATTGTGACAAAATATGTTTGTCCAATGGACGGTTCAACTTCTGATACCAAAGGGGAATGCCCTAAATGTGGAATGGAAATGACTAAAAAAGAGTCCAATAAAAAGTAAAAAACTAACAATGAAAAATGTTGCCAATAATAACAATAAACAATTTAAAATTAAATAAAATGAAAAATCTAATTATCGTACTAAGCGTATTCTTAGCAGTTAGCACAGTAGCATCAGCTCAAAAAGTTACAAAAAACTCAAAAAAAGAGGTTCAAAAAACAACTTACACCTGTCCGATGCATCCCGAAGAAGTGAGTTTAATACCAGGAGGTTGTAGTAAATGTGGAATGACAATGGTAAAAACAACCAAACGCAAACACAATCCAGCTATTAAAGGAAGTCAAACAAGCAGTGAAGTTACTACAAAATATGTTTGTACAATGGATGGCGCAACTTCTGATAAACCAGGAAAATGTCCTAAATGTGGGATGGAAATGACCAAAATGGAGGATAAGAAAAAATAATCCAGTCGCATAAATTTTTAATTTCCTTTTAGTTTAATTCAATGCACATGATACCAAATTATCAAAGGTGTATTTATGATACCAATTATAAGGATACAATGATTTTAATGATCCTATAAAATGAAAAAAATAGTTTCGATATTAAAATAGATTTTCAAAAAAATATTTATCAAAAAATGTTGTCAATAGCTGCATACTTTCTAATAATTAACAATTAATAAATTTCAAAAAAAATGAAAAATATAATTCTTTCAGCCATAGTAACGGTATTAATATTAATGTCTTGTAACCAAAAAAACAAAGAAGGGGTGACAACTGATTCAGAAAAAACTGAAAGTATCTCACAATTGTATGCGTGTTCAATGCACCCGGAAATTACAGGTAAAAAAGGCGAAAAATGTTCTAAATGTGGTATGGAATTAACAGAACTGGTGGCTCAAACAGAAGCTACTCACGAACACCACGATGGAGACAAACACGAAGAAGCAAATGCAGAAACTACAAACGTAACTGCCCAATCTACGTTTTCTATCAACACAATCGTAAGTAATTATTTGACTTTAAAAAATGCATTAACGAAAGATGACACAAAAGGAGCTGCAAACGCAGGAGAAGCATTATACGCAACTTTTAATAGTGTAAACCCCAATTCAATAGATGCAAAATTAAAAAAAGAATATCTAGACATTGCTGATGATGCCAAAGAACACGCGGAACATATTGGTGCTAATGGTGGAAAAATTGAGCACCAAAGAGAACATTTCGCCATGTTGAGTAAAGACATAAATGATTTAGTAAAAATTTTTAAATCAGAGCAAAAATTGTATCAAGATTTTTGCCCTATGTATGATGGTGGAAAAGGAGCTATTTGGATAAGCGAAACTAAAGAAATCAAGAATCCATATCAAGGAAAAAAAATGTCCACCTGTGGTTCAATGAAAAAAGAACTATAAAGCAGTAAACGACTTACAAATATATTTCCAGAAAAATCTATAACAACATATTTTTTTAAACAATTAAAAATCAGCAAAATGAAAAATGTAATTCTTTCAGCCATAGTAATGGTATTCGTAATGGTTTCTAGTAATGCACAAAGCAAAAAAGCAGAAGCAAAATTTTCAACTTCAGAAATTATAAGTAATTATTTAGCTTTAAAAAATGCTCTGACAAAAGACGATTCCAAGGCAGCAGCCAGTGCAGGGAAAAAATTGTATGCAGTTTTTAATAAAATAGATGTAAAAAAAATGGATGTGAAATTGAAAACAGCGTATTTGGATATTGCAGAAACTGCCAAAGAACACGCAGAACATATTGGTTCAAATGGAGGAAATATTGAACACCAAAGAGAGCATTTTATTTTGTTGAGCAAAGACGTAAATGATTTAATTAAGATTTTTGGGACAAAACAAAAATTATATCAAGATTTTTGTCCAATGGCTAACGATGGTAAAGGGGCTATTTGGATAAGCGAAACTAAGGACATCAAAAACCCATATTACGGAAAAAAAATGTCTACATGTGGTTCAATAAAAAAAGAATTGTAAAATGAAAAAAACCATCAAAAGAATATTCATTGTTGGGTTTATTCTTTTTTTATTGATACAATTGTATCAACCTGCTCGTAATGAATATTATGGGCGAGTTTTACCTATCGATTTTACAGAAGTCTATAAAGTTCCTAAAAATGTAGAAACCATTTTAAGGACTTCCTGCTACGATTGTCATAGCAATAATACAAACTATCCTTTGTATTGCTACGTTCAGCCAATAGGTTTTTTTATGGAAAAACATATTAAAGAAGGGAAAGAAAATTTAAACTTTAGTGAATGGGGAAATTATAGTAGCCGTAAGCAAAGTAATAAATTAGATAGAATTGCCAAACAAATAAAATCAGATGAGATGCCTTTGGTATCGTACACTTTAATTCATAAAAATGCAATACTTTCTAGTAGTCAAAAACAGGAAGTAATTAATTGGATTCAAAAAACAGCCGATAGCCTTTCAATAGAAAACTAAAAATAATGGTAGAAAAATTAATAACATTCTCACTACGAAATCGATTTGTAGTCTTGCTTGTTTCAGCCTGTTTATTTGGCTGGGGTATTTATAGCGTGCAACAAAACCCTATTGATGCCATTCCAGATTTGTCCGAAAATCAAGTCATTGTTTTCACGGAATGGATGGGAAGAAGCCCGCAGGTTATAGAAGCACAAGTAACCTATCCTTTGGTCTCTAACCTGCAAGGCATTCCAAAAGTCAAAAACATTCGGGGTGCATCAATGTTTGGAATGAGCTTCGTGTATATTGTTTTTGAGGATGATGTTGATATCTATTGGGCTAGAACCCGGGTTTTAGAAAGGTTAAATTATGCACAAAGATTGTTGCCACAAAATGTTGTCCCAACATTAGGACCAGATGGTACAGGTGTTGGTCACGTTTTTTGGTATCATTTGAATGCTAATGGTATGGACTTGGGAGAGCAAAGAGCGTTGCAAGATTGGTATGTAAAATTTGCATTGCAAACCGTTCCCGGTGTGGCAGAAGTGGCTTCCTTTGGAGGTTTTGAAAAACAGTACCAATTGGTGTTGGATCCTCTAAAAATGCAGTACTATAATGTAAGCATGATGGAAGTGATGAATGCGGTCAAGGCGAATAACAACGATGTAGGGGGACGGAAATTTGAGATGAGCAATATGTCCTATATCGTAAGAGGTTTAGGCTACATAAAAAACATAAAAGATGTAGAAGACATTGCCATCAAAAATTACAATTCTGTTCCCGTAAAGGTAAAAGACATTGGTTCAATACAAATGGGTGGCGATTTGCGGTTGGGAATTTTTGATGAAAATGGTACAGGCGAAGTAGTAGGCGGAATTGTAGTGATGCGTTATGGCGAAAATGCTGATAAAGTAATCACAGCGGTAAAAGAAAAAATGAAAGAAGTCGAAAAAGGATTACCCGAAGGCGTTACTTTTAAAACTTCTTATGACAGAAGCGAATTGATTGAAAAAGCTATCGCATCGGTTAAAGGAACTTTAATCGAAGAAATGATTACCGTTTCTATAATAGTTCTTCTTTTTCTTTTTCATTGGCGAAGTGCCTTAATCATTTTGATCCAAATACCAATATCCGTTGCGGTTGCATTTATCTTTCTACAAGCTTTTGGAATATCTTCCAATATTATGTCACTAACGGGTATTGCGCTGGCAATAGGTGTTATTGTTGATGACGGAATTGTGATGGTAGAGAATGCTTATAGGACAATTTCGGAGAGACAGGAAGAAATGGATAATAATCAACAATCGACTTAAAAATGAAATCGCCATGATTCAAAAATATAAGCACTAATGAAGAATGGCGATTACATATGACCGATAAAAAACAATAAATACCAGCCATATGAAAGATAAACTAAAAAAAATATTCAAAAAAGAAAACGACCCGTTGTCTTCTGATGAAAAGTTGCAACTTATTGAAAGCTCTTCTAAACTAGTTGGACCAGGTGTTTTTTATTCAACCGTAATTATAATTACATCTTTCCTGCCAGTCTTTCTACTTACGGGCATGGAGGGAAAACTCTTTAGCCCATTGGCTTGGACAAAATCGTTTATACTCATTGTCGATGCTTTTTTTGCCATTACACTTACGCCTGTTCTAATTAGTTTTTTACTCAAAGGCAAACTTCGCCCAGAAAACAAAAATCCAATTAATAGAAAACTGGAAAGCATCTATACTCCAATTTTAACACTTTGTTTAAAATGGCGAAAAACAGTATTGGGCATCAATATAATTGCTCTATTAATTGGTGTATTGATGTTTACGCGTCTGGGCTCAGAATTTATGCCACCATTGGATGAAGGTTCCATATTGTTCATGCCTGTAACCTTGCCTGATGTTTCCAATTCTGAAGTAAAAAGGATTTTGCAGATTCAGGACAAGCTGATAAAATCGATACCCGAAGTGGCTCACGTTTTGGGAAAAGCCGGACGCGCTAATACAGCAACCGACAACAGCCCGATAAGCATGATTGAAACGATTGTTTTACTAAAACCCCAACAAGAATGGAGAGCAGGCAAAACAAAAAATGATGTTGTTAATGAAATAAACAACAAACTGCAAATTCCTGGTGTAACTAATGGCTTCACACAACCCATCATCAATCGCATCAACATGCTTTCGACAGGTATCAGAACCGATGTTGGAATTAAAATTTACGGAGCAAGTTTAGATACAATAAACGCATTATCCCAAAAAATAAAAAAAGCACTCGAAGGCACAGCCGGAGTAAAAGATTTATATGCCGAACCCATAACCGGAGGAAAATACATTGACATAGAAGCAAAACGGGAAGTAATTGGTAGATACGGCCTTTCAATTGACGATATCAATACTGTTGTTGAAGCGGCTATTGGAGGAATGAAACTCACCACAACTATCGAAGGAAGACAACGTTTTTCGGTAAATGCAAGGTATGCACAAGAATATCGAAACAGCTTGGAAGCCTTGAAAAAACTGCAAGTCCAAACGATGCAATTTGGACCAATTCCGTTAGAAACGGTTGCGAATGTAAAAATAAGTGATGGTCCGCCCATGATAAACAGTGAAAATGCAATGCTTCGTGGCAGCGTATTGTTTAATGTTCGGGAGCGTGATTTAGGAAGCACAGTGAAAGAAGCACAGAAAAAACTGAATGCGATGATGACTAAAATGCCAAAAGGGTATTATATAGAATGGAGCGGACAATGGGAAAACCAAATTAGAGCCAACAAAACTTTAAGTATGATTTTGCCTATAGTAGTTATCATTATTTTTCTTGTTTTATACTTTACGTATCGTTCCATGAAAGAAGCTCTGATAACTATGATAACGGTGCCGTTTGCTTTAATTGGAGGTGTTTTTATGGTCTATTTTTATGGTATTAATTTATCGGTAGCCGTTGCCGTTGGTTTTATTGCACTGTTTGGTTTGGCTGTAGAAACGGCTATGCTAATAACAATTTATTTAAATGAGGCGATGAACAAAATGGTAGCAAAACATGGGAACAGTACAGCAACAATTACAGAAGATATTTTGAGAGAATATATTATTGATGGTTCAGCCAAAAGATTGCGACCAAAACTAATGACTGTTTCCGTTTCATTATTTGGATTAATACCTATTCTTTGGGCAACTGGGACGGGTGCTGATGTGATGCTTCCTATCACGGTTCCTCTCATTGGTGGTACAATCACCTCGACTATTTATGTATTATTAGTAACACCGGTTGTTTTCGAAATGTCAAAACTTCGTGAATTAAGAACAAAAGGTAAAATAGATCTTATCGATGCAAAACATTAAATATTATTTCGTTGTAAGTTGTTTGATTTTATGCACTGCTAATGTATCTGCACAAACACTTTCGTTGGATACCGTTTTGACGACTATCAAAACGAATAATCCACAGTTAAAAATGTACGATGCTGATATACAAAGTATGGATGCAGCGGCAAAAGGTGCAAAAAGCTGGATGGCACCACAAGTGAGTACAGGTTTTTTTATGACTCCTTACAATACTAAATTATGGAAAGCCGATGACATGGGGTCTGGTATGGGATTCTATATGTTAGGTGTAACCCAAATGATACCTAATGCTTCAAAACTAAAAGCCGATTTTAATTATATGAATGCGATGTCTTCGGTCGAAGCCGAAAACAAAAATTACACCATCAATCAGTTAAATGCCATTGCAAAAACGAATTATTACCAATGGCTGGTACTGAATAAAAAAATGCAACTTGCCAACGATAATTTATTACTTCTGGACTATATGATTAAAAGTATGGAAATTCGCTACCAGTATAATATGGATAAATTGCCAACGTATTACAAAGCCAAATCGCAATACAGCGCATTACAAAGCATGATAGTTATGCTACAAAATGACATCTCCCAAAAACGGATTATGCTTAATACTTTGATGGCAAGGGATAAAAATATCTCATTTGATATTGATACAACCTATAAACTAAATGAATTTAATGTGATGCCATCAGATACAACATCACTTTCTCAAAACAGAAGCGATGTTAGGGCTATTGAAAAAACAATGGCGTTAAATCATCTGAAAATAGAGGCCGAAAAGACAAAATTATTACCCGATTTTGGTGTCAGATATGAACATATGTTTGCATTTGGTCAACAACCGCAACAATTTACTTTAATGGGAATGGTTACTATCCCTATGCCTTGGTCTACCAAAATGAATAAAGCCAATATCAATAGTTTTCGAATTAAAAACGAAAGCCTTAATTGGCAAAAACAAATGATTCTTAATGAGGCCTCCGGCATGATTTCAGGCATGCAAACTGAATTGGTAAACCTGAAAAAACAATATGATATTGCTGAAAAAAATATCATTCCAGCCTTACGAAGAAATTATGATACTGCCATTTTAGCATGGCAAAATAATACGGGAGATCTGTTTGTTGCTCTCGATGCTTGGGAAGCATTAAATATGGCACAGATTGACGCTTTAGATAAATTACAATCCATTTTGAATGCACAAGTGGAAATTGAAAAACAACTGGAAACTAAATAATATGAACAGATATTTAAAATATGGGTTGGTAGTTATAGTCCTTTCAATTATTGGATTGGCAATATATTTCTTTGCAACAAAGTCAAATGAACCAGTAGAAAATAAGCATCAAAAAGAAGTATACACCTGTCCTATGCATCCGCAAATTATCCGAGATAAGCCTGGTAATTGCCCCATTTGCGGAATGGCATTGGTGAAAAAAACAGTCCAAAATCATGTTGTGGAAAGCAACTTAATTGAAAACCTTTTAAAACCAACCGATAATTTTATCGTCGGGAATTATCAAACTACAACAGCTAAAGACACTACATTAAGTAGTGAGATAAACTTACCTGGTATAGTCGCTTACGACCCAAATTCGTCTGTAAATATTGCGGCAAGAATAAGTGGCAGAATAGAAAAAATGTATGTAAACTATAAGTACCAAAGAGTAGCTAAAGGACAGAAATTATTTGATTTATACAGCCCTGAATTATTGACAGAACAGCAAAATTTTATTTATTTAGTTTCCAATGATTCCGATAATACATCAATTATTAAAGCCTCAAAGCAAAAATTATTGCTTTATGGAATGACTAAAAATCAGATAAATTCATTGTCTTCCGCCAAAAGAGTAAACCCGGTAATTTCCATTTATAGTCCTGCTAACGGAATTATACAGGGAACGGAAAGCATGACCAAAAGTGCCGATGTGACAATGCAAAATTCTAATACAATCACAGAAAATTTAGCAATAAAAGAAGGTGACTACATCAAAAAAAGTCAGATTGTTTTTAAATTAGGGAATACCGATAAAGTATGGGGCGTTTTTAATGTCTTACAAGGATACAATAACCTAATCAAAACAAATCAATCTATTGCTATTACATCAGAGTTAGACGAAAATGAAATCATCAACGCACAAATAAATTTTATAGAAACACAATTCAATCCAACGGATAAATCCAATAGAATTAGAGTTTATTTAAACAACAATAAATTAAAATTACCTATTGGTATCCGATTACAAGGCATTGTGAAAACAAATCCCATTAAGGCTATTTGGTTGCAAAAACAGGCATTAGTGAGTATTGGAAACAAAAAAATAGTTTTTATAAAAATGGACAATGGCTTTAAAGCAGCAGCAATAAAAACAGGAATTGAAATCAATGATTTTGTTCAAATTATTAATGGGATTTCTATTCAAGATACCATTGCCAACAATGCACAATATTTAATTGATAGCGAAAGCTTTATTAAAACCGAGTAATCATGAAGGCATTAAAAAAAATCAGTATTCTATTTATACTATTCTCTGCGCTTGTAGCTTGTAATACTAAAAATAAGGAAGACCAAAGTACTCATCAAGCTAAAGGAAGTGGTTTCTACACTTGCTCGATGGATCCACAGGTAAAGGAAGACAAACCGGGTAAATGCCCTATTTGCCATATGCCTTTAACCCAAATAAAAAGTGGTGATACGGAAGCTAACGAAATAAGCTTGAGTAAGCAACAAATACAATTGGGAAACATCACCACACAAACTATTGCAGAAAGTCAAAGCAGTTTAGAACAAGCCTATACGGGAGTTTTAACGATTAATCAAGAAAAAATCAAAACCATTTCTGCTAGAGCAATGGGGCGAATTGAAAAGTTATACTTCAAAACGGTTGGAGATTATGTTGCTAAAAACGAACCAGTATATCAATTATATAGTGAAGATATTGCCATAGCCAAACAAGATTACTTCACAGCATACAAACAACTTACCATGCCAGGTGATTTTGGAAAAAATGCACGTACGATGCTCATTGCTGCCAAACAAAAACTATTATTCTTTGGTTTATCCAATGCCCAAATTGAAACTATAAAATCGAGTAAAGAAATTTCTCCTTACACTATTTTTTACAGTACTAGCAGTGGAACTATCTCAGAGATAATAGCAACAGAAGGCAGTTATGCGATGGAAGGTGCCGGTATAATTAAATTGACAGATTTAAATAGTCTCTGGCTTGAAACACAAGTAAACGTAAACTATGCGAAAAGCATGCACCTTGGGCAAAACGCCAAAGTTTCATTTTCCGATTATCCTGATAAAACTATAAATGCAAAAATATCCTTTATCAATCCGGAAATAAATCCAGACACCAGACTGCTTTTGATCCGAATGGAAATACCCAATCAAAATTTGGTGTTAAAACCCGGAATGCAGGCGATTGCAAAATTGACACAATCGAATATAAAAGGGATATTTATACCAACTGATGCTGTCATCAGGGAAGAAAATGCTTCTTATATCTGGATTGAAAAAAGACCAGGAGTATTTGAAAGCCTAATGGTGGAAACAGGGTTGGAAACCAATGGGATGATTGAAATTAAATCGGAAATAGATCCAACAAAAAAAGTAGTGATAACCGGAGCCTATGCCATAAACAGTGAATATAAATTCCGCAAAGGAAGCGACCCTATGGAAGGAATGGAAATGTAATATAAAAAAACAAAATAAATGACACATACTTATACTGTTAGTGGAATGTCTTGCGATAGCTGCCGTTCTAAAATCAAAAAAAACGCAATGAAATTGTGGCGGTAATTACTTTAAATCCACCCTTATTCGCTATTAAAATGAAAAAAATAGTACAGTTTCTGTCATGCAAAAATCATTGATAACGGTTGGAAAACTATAACAAATAAATAGCGAATTGAAACTAGTAAGAATAAAGCATATTCTACTTACAATTTTAAAAGTGATGAAAATGGATAATCAAAAAGCAGATACCAATTGGTACGTTATTACAGGTGGACCCAGTACAGGTAAAACAACAGTAATTGATATATTATCTAAAAGGGGCTATAAAACAACTATTGAGCACGCTAGGCATTATATTGATAGTATGAGGGAAGAAGGTAAAAGTCTAGAAGAAATAAGAGAAAACAAAAGAAAATTTCAATTAGCTGTGCTAGATATGCAAATTAAACAAGAAGCGGAATTATCACCTACTGAAACTGTTTTTCTTGACAGGGCTATTCCTGATGCGATGGCCTATTATCAGTTTTTAAATCTTGATTATGACGAAAAATTACTTAATGCCATTAAGAGGGTATCTTATAAAAAGATTTTTATTTTAGACCGATTACCATTTACAAAAGACTATGCAAGAACAGAAGACGAAGAAGCACAAAAAACCATTCATAGATTAATTATTGAGGTTTACAATTCATTACGTTTCCCAGTCATTTTTGTTCCATTATTAACACCAAATGAAAGAGTAAATTTTATTTTAAAAAATATATGATACATACTTATAAGATTACGGAAATGACTTGCGATAGCTGTCGTTCTAAAGTGGAAAAAACATTAAATGCAATTGAAGGAATTCAAGCAACGGTTACTTTGGATCCTCCAATTGCTACAATATCAATGGAAAAACACATTCCATTGGATCAATTGCAAGAGACATTAACAACCGTTGGAAAGTACACTATAGAAATGAGTAACTCTAACGATACAACTCACAAAACTGTCAATGAGCCAATAGTAAAATCGTGTTGCAGTACTAAAACTAATGATAACAGGAATACAATACCTGCACTAAGTAATGCTCAAGGCAAATACTATTGCCCGATGCATTGTGAAGGAGACAAGGTTTACGATAAACCCGGCAGTTGTCCAGTATGCGGAATGAATTTAGAAAAAGTTCATGAATTGACTACGGTCAAAAAATTATACACCTGTCCGATGCACCCCGAGGTAATCAAAGAAGAACCTGGGTCCTGCCCAATTTGCGGAATGGATCTAGTACCAATGGAACCTACAGATAGTGAGGACAAAAAGGTTTACAATGATTTGCTTAAGAAAATGAAAGTAGCAACAGCCTTTACAATTCCTGTTTTCGCAATAGCTACTATAGAAATGATGTCAAATAATCCGTTAGAAAAGATAATGGACATTTCATACTGGAATTGGGTACAATTGATATTGACGCTTCCCGTGGTTTTTTATGCGTGTTGGATGTTCTTTGTTCGTGCTTGGAAATCGATCATTACTTGGAACCTCAATATGTTTACGCTGATAGGAATTGGTACTGGAGTAGCTTTCTTGTTTAGTTTGGTTGGCATGTTTTTTCCTGATATTTTCCCAGATGAATTTAAAACCGAAAGCGGTACAGTGTTACTTTATTTTGAAGCAACAACGGTCATATTAACCTTGGTTTTGTTAGGCCAATTATTAGAAGCAAGAGCACACAGCCAAACCAGTGGTGCCATAAAAGAATTATTGAAATTAGCACCCACCGAAGCGACTTTGGTTATCGAAGGAGGGGACAAAGTAATCTCGATTCACGACATCAAAAAAGGAGATTTATTACGAGTAAAACCGGGAGATAAAATTCCAGTGGATGGAAAAATTACTGATGGAGAAAGCACTATTGATGAATCTATGATTTCAGGAGAGCCTATTCCTGTTGATAAAAAAAGGGATGATTCCGTTATAGCGGGAACCATAAACGGAAATAAATCCTTTGTTATGATTGCCGAGAAAGTTGGTTCAGAAACTTTGCTTTCGCAAATTGTTAAGATGGTAAATGATGCCAGTCGTTCAAAAGCACCCATTCAAAAACTCGCGGATAGCATTGCTAAATATTTTGTCCCAATTGTAGTTGTAGTTTCTGTACTAACCTTTTTTGTTTGGGCAAAATTTGGACCGGAACCTGCAATGGTTTATGGATTTATCAATGCAATTGCGGTATTGATTATTGCCTGTCCTTGTGCTTTGGGATTAGCCACACCAATGTCGGTGATGGTTGGTGTTGGGAAAGGCGCGCAATCGGGAGTTTTGATAAAAAACGCCGAAGCTTTAGAGAATATGAACAAGGTAAATGTTCTGATAACCGATAAAACAGGTACCATTACCGAAGGAAAGCCTTCTGTCGAAAAAGTATTTTCAGTGCAAAATGACGAAAATTCTTTATTGCAAAACATCGCTTCCTTAAATCAGTATAGCGAACACCCATTGGCGCAAGCCGTAGTCAATTTTGCGAAAGCTAAAAACATTTCATTAATCGAAGTAAAGGATTTTGAAGCTATTGCTGGAAAAGGAGTTATTGGGACGGTAACCAATAAAAAAGTGGCACTCGGAAATAAAAAACTAATAGAGCAAGTGAACGCCACAGTTTCTGATGAATTGGAAAATAAAATTGTAGCCGAACAAAAACTAGGAAAAACCGTCTCCTATATTGCTGTAGATGGAATTGTAATTGGTTTTGTTGCCATTGCAGACAAGATAAAAGAGACAAGCAAAGAAGCAATAAAAGAACTGGTGCGTCAGGGTGTTGAAGTAATAATGATAACGGGCGACAATGAAAACACCGCAAAAGCCGTTGCCACCGAACTCGGCCTTAGTTCATTCATCGCAGGAGCCCTCCCCGAAGACAAACTAAATGAAATAAAACGCCTCCAATCCCTAGGAAAAATTGTCGTCATGGCAGGAGACGGCATCAACGATGCCCCTGCATTAGCACAGTCAGACATCGGAATTGCCATGGGAACCGGAACTGACGTGGCGATAGAAAGTGCTAAAATAACTTTAGTAAAAGGCGATTTACAAGGTATTGTGAAAGCCAAAAATTTGAGCCACGCAGTAATGAGTAACATTAAACAAAATTTGTTTTTTGCCTTTTTCTATAATGTACTGGGAATTCCAATTGCTGCAGGGGTTTTGTATCCGTTTTTTGGAGTTTTGCTTTCGCCAATGATAGCAGCTTTGGCAATGAGTTTTAGTTCAGTATCCGTAATTGTAAATGCGTTAAGATTAAGACGTTTGAAACTTTAGAAAATAAGAATAGAAATTTATATAATGAATTAAAATGAATAACCTTACTCAAATCATTCAACAATACAAAACCGATACCGAAAGTGTTTACAATACTTGGTTTGTCGATAACGACCAAAGACTAAAAGCGTTTCGAACCATTCGTAGAGGAGTTTTACAAGTCATTGACGATATAAAAAACAAAACTTTCCCGAATGATTTTAAAGGCAGTAGTTTAGAATTTGTATTGAGTTGTATTGCAGAACAAAAACAAATTTTTGTTGGAGTTGCACATCCTTTTTATTGGAAACCAAAATTAAGAATTCCAGATATTTACGAAAATCAAAATAATAAAATCGCTTTTGGGCAATTTCTCGAAAACTGTATCAATGCCAAAACCGAAGAACAAGTTGTAAAAGAGATTGTAAAATTAGATGAATTAAAAATAAAAGGTTTAGGTCCGGCAGTAGCCAGTATTTTATATTTTTTACACCCAACTTGGTGCCCGCCGTTCAATACGGCAATTCTCAACGGATTTAACTTTCTTTTCAAAGACAAAAAGAAGTTAGGAAGTTGGACAGAATATCTTAAAATTCGAGAAACATTAATAGAAACCAACAGCAAATATAAATCTGAATTATCAAATGATTTAGGAGCGATTGCAGGGTTGTGTTTTGAAATTGGAACCCAAAAAATGCTAATTGGGAACGATGAATATTTAAGCGAAGACGAACGTACTCGATTTGAAAAGAATATTTTAAAACGACAAAAAGAAATTCAGGAAGAAAAATTGGCAGAAAATCTTCATAACGAAATGCAATACCACTTACTTAAAATTGGAGTTTCATTGGGGTATGACGTTACACCAGCCAGTAATGATAAAAGTAAAGCGTTTAATGGTCAAAGTTTTTCGTTTATATCAATTAGTAAATTTCCAGAATTACCAACGGACAAAGACACCCAAAACACGATTAAACTCATTGATGTACTTTGGTTTAAAAAAGGAACAAACAAAATCATCGGAGCTTTTGAAGTAGAAAAAAGCACCAGTATTTATTCAGGTATTTTACGTCTTTCTGATTTATATTTTAGTATTTCCAATGGCGAAGAGGTATTTTATATCATCATTCCGGACAGTCGCGAAAAAGATGTGATACAACAATTGAATAGACCTGTTATTAAAAATTCAAAAATGAATATCAAATACATTCTGTTTTCAGAATTGCGAAGTCAATGTGATGCGATTTGCAAATTTGGTTCAGATTATTCAATAATGGAAAAAGTAGCAAAATCAACTTAAATAATAAAAAAATGGAAAATCTTGTAGTACTCAAAAAATTTCAGATTATGGTAGTATTAGTAGTGGCTGGCTTAATAATTGGCAGCTGCAATAATCCAAAAAAAACAATGCAATTAGCAAAAGTATATGTAGCCAATGAGGATGGAGGTAGTATTTCTGTTATAAACCTTCAGGACAGTACAAAAAATACAGAAATATCAATTAGTGACTCTTCAGGAATGATGTTTATGGCTCATAACGTACAAGTTGCACCTGATGGAAAATCTGTTTGGGTGACGGCAATACCTATGGATAGTACAGCAACAAACCAATTGATAGTAATCGATCCAAACACTAATTCAATAAAAAAGCGTATTGAACTTGGTAAGGATTTGCATCTGGCTCATGTAGTTTTAGATAATAAATCAGAATATGCTTATGTAACTGCAAATGAAACAAATCAGATATTTCAAGTTGATGCCAAAACATATAAAATAACTCAAAAATTTGAGTTAGGAAAAGGCTATTTACCACACGGTTTTAGACATCAAAACGGAAAACTTTATGTTGCAAATATGGATGCAAAAAGTTTGTCGATCGTTACTATTGCTGATGGCACAATAACAGACATTCCACTGGGAGGAGTGGCTGTGCAAGTTGCAACTACACAAGATGAAAAATTTATTTTTGCGAGTTTGTATGATACTAAAGAAGTAGTAAAATATGATATTAAAAATGCTCAAATAACAAGAATAAAATTGCCAAATGATGCGCAAGGTCCAATTCAATTATATGCCACGCCAGACAGCAAATTTTTATATGTAGCCGATCAAGGGGAAACAATGGGTAGACCTGTTTCAAATAAAGTTTTTGTAATTGACATAACCAGTAACAAAGTTATTAAAACTATAACCGTAGGTAATAAGGCACACGGTGTAGTGGTTAGCAAAGACGGTAAAACAGTTTATGTAACCAATAGTGGTGACAATACTGTTTCAGTAATAGAGGTGGCAACTCAAAAAGTAATTAATACAATTGCAGTAGGCAAAAAACCGAATGGAATAAGTTATTGGTCCGAAGCTGGCGGAATGGAATAGAAAATTAACAAATACAAATTATAATACATTTTGTTTTCAGAGTTGCGAAGTCAATGTGATGCGATATGCAAATTTGGTTCAGATTATTCCATAATGGAAAAAATAACAAAATCAATTTAACCAACTTTTAAACCAAAAATTATGGAAATGAAACACACAACACAGCAACACACAAAAGAAGCAGGTTCATCAATGTACAAGAAATTAGCACTTATGATAGTATTGTCGTTTGTAGCGATGTATACGCTAATGTATGCAATGGTAGATGTTTTTGCCAATGTAATACCCAATATAAACCAATTTTACATGGCTGGACTGATGACCATGCCGATGCTCATAATTGAACTTCTAGTAATGGGTAGCATGTATGGAAATAAGAAATTAAATATTTCACTGGTTGTTACTGGTTTTATTGCTTTCATTCTATTTTTTGCAGGTATTAGGCAACAGGCAGCGGTTGGAGATAGAGAATTTTTAAAATCAATGATACCGCACCATGCCGCAGCAATATTAATGGGGAAAGAGGCATCGGTTACCGACCCCGAAATAAAGGAATTAATTAAAAATATCATTACCAGCCAACAGGCAGAGATTGACCAGATGAAAGCAAAGCTCAAAGAATTAGACAAATAATTCCATAAGAATTAGTCACTCAATTTTAAACTAAAAAAATGAAAAAAATTATAGTATTACTATTCATTATGTCTATTTATTCCTCTGCCCAAGCACAGGATATGAAAGGTATGGATATGTCAAAAAAAGAAAAGGCGCAAAAGGTACAGCCCGTAACGTACACCTGCCCAATGCACCCCGAAATTCACGCTGACAAGCCAGGGAAATGCCCTAAATGCGGGATGACTTTGGTAAAGGAAAAACCGAAATCAGTTAAGAAATCAGTAGTTAAAAAGCATGATAAAATGCAAATGCCCATGAAGAAGACTTCTGAAAAGAAAGACAGCATGGACAATATGAAAACGGATACTAATGAGGCTCCTAAAAATCATGACATGAGCAATATGGATATGCCAAAAGCAAACTTAGGCTCTATAAAAACAATTGTAAACAATACACCGCCAAGAACAGTTCGATACGATTTATATGTGCGAGACACCATCGTAAATTTCACAGGTAAGCCTAAAAGAGCCATTGCCGTAAACGGACAAATACCTATGCCTACGCTCACGTTTACAGAAGGCGACACCGCTGAAATTTATGTGCACAATGAATTGGACGAAGAAACATCGTTGCATTGGCACGGTCTAATGTTACCCAACCGATACGATGGCGTACCCAACCTTACACAAATGCCCATAAAGCCGCACACTACGCATTTGTATACCTTTCCAATTATTCAACACGGAACCCATTGGTACCATAGTCATACAGGATTGCAGGAACAAATTGGAATGTACGGTTCTTTTATTATGAATAAAAGAGAAGAACTTGACATTCCCACCGTGCCCATAGTTTTGAGTGAGTGGACAGATATGAATCCCAATAATGTACATCGAATGTTGCATAATGCTTCGGATTGGTTTGCTATTAAAAAAGGAACAACCCAAAGTTATGCAGAAGCCATAAGAAGCGGCTATTTCAAAACCAAACTTAATAACGAATGGAAGCGAATGAACGCGATGGATGTGAGCGATGTGTACTACGATAAATTTTTAATAAACGGAAAAAGCGAAAGCCAACTTTCACAATTTAAAGCAGGCGATAAAGTCCGATTACGAATTGCAAACGGCGGTGCCTCCACTTATTTTTGGCTTACGTATGCCGGAGGTAAAATGACTGTTGTAGCAAGCGATGGTAACGATGTAGAACCCGTTGAAGCAGATCGGTTAATCATTGCGGTTTCCGAGACCTACGATGTTATCGTTACCATTCCTGCCGATAAGACGGCCTATGAATTTTTAGTTACATCCGAAGATCGCACAAAATCAGCTTCCTTATATTTAGGTGATGGTATTAAGCAATTAACGGCTCCGCTACCCAAGTTAAAATATTTTGAAGGAATGAAGATGATGAACGGCATGATGAAAATGAACGGAGATCTAGACGATATGGGAATGCAGATGTCGCTTAACCAAATGGACATGAACGTAGTCATGTATCCGGAAATAACTGGCGAGCTAAAGAAAAAAGGCGACGATAAAATGCCAGGCATGAATATGGAGGGAGATAAAATGAATGGAATGGAGATGAATAAAGAGGAAATGAAAGATAAGGATATGGGCAATGAGAAAAAAGATGCGATGAATATGGGAGACCATAAAATGCACGGGATGGACAATCAATATGATTCCAATGCACTTTCTGATATCGTGACCTTGAACTATGCCATGTTGAAATCTCCAATCAAGACAACCCTTCCTAAAGTTGCACCAGTAAAAGAATTAAAGTTTGAACTTACCGGAAATATGAATCGTTATGTTTGGAGTCTGGATAACAAAGTAGTTTCAGAAAGCGATAAAATCTTAATCAAAAAAGGAGAAATCGTACGCATGATACTTCACAACAATTCTATGATGCGTCATCCAATGCACTTGCACGGACATGATTTTAGGGTAATCAACGGACAAGAAGATTACGCTCCAATGAAAAACATCATTGACATCATGCCAATGGAAACTGATACGCTCGAATTTGCAGCCACCGAAAGTGGCGATTGGTTTTTTCATTGTCATATTTTATACCACATGATGAGCGGAATGGGCAGGGTTTTTAGTTATGAAAACTCACCTGCAAATCCCGAAATACCAAACCCTAAATTGGCACAACGCAAATTATTTGCAGACGATAGAAAATTTCATTTTATGGCCGAAAATGATTTTGCCACAAACGGAAACGATGGAGAAGCAATGTATCAAAGTACACGTTGGAGCATAGGAACAGAATGGCGTTTGGGTTACAAAACTATGCACGGCTACGAAACCGAAACTCATATTGGGCGATATATCGACAAAATGCAATGGATTATGCCTTTTGTAGGTTTTGATTGGAGATATAGAAAAATGGGAATAGACGAGCAAGAAAGAAATCTATTTGGGCAAACAAATACCAAAGACAAGAGAGCTGTTTTTAGTGCAGGGGTTAATTATACTTTGCCAATGCTTATAATGGCACAAGTCGAAGTATTCACCGATGGAAATGTACGTTTACAGTTTGAACGAAAAGATATCCCGGTTTCTAAAAGACTACGAATGAGTTTAATGTGGAATACCGACAAAGAATATATGGCAGGCTTACGTTATATTATCAAAAGAACCTTTGGAATAACTACGCACTATGATAGTGATATGGGATTGGGTTTTGGTGCTACTTTGAATTATTGAAAAACTCAAATTTAAAATTTGTAAAAAGAGGCTGTGTCACAATTCGTGAAATAGCCTCTTTTTCTGTTTTTTTGTTCGGACTCCTATCGGAGACTATGTCTCGAATATTCAATTCTCAAGGACTTGTTTTAGTTTTGAGACAGCCTCTTTTTTTGTAGTTACAATTTCTTAAATTCCGTTATACATACTTGGTAGTGTGTAAATTAAGTAACTATTTTTATAAAATTCCCTCGCCATTTACAGCTTAAAAAGCTACCTTTATACTACGGAAATTCATTCACAATTGAAATTTAACAGGATGAGTCATCGAAAAATTAAAAGTTGTAACGAAGCATGTCAGAATGTGCAGTGAAGTGTTTGCATTTTTTTTTTAGCTCCGTCATCTTATGAGCACAAGGAATCAAAAGCAATATCATCCGCGGAATCCAAGATTAGTATTTTTAGATCGCTTTTATTCACCGTACTGCTAATTGCAATTCTTATCGAATATTTATAGATAAATCTATAACATTGTTTAAAGCATCAAAAAAAACCAACAATAAAAACAAATCACGATGACAACAATTATCATTTTAACACAATTACTACAGGCAAACCAGAATAATTATAACTGGATAATATTCGCAATTATTCTAGCTGCTTGCTGTGTTTTGCCTATGATGAGGATGAGACACAGAAAAAATAATCAGGGAAAACCGGACACCTACACCTGCCCGATGCACCCCGAAGTGCAATCAGATATGCCAGGTAGTTGCCCTAAATGCGGGATGACTCTCGTAAAAAAATAAATTAACAATAATTAAATCCATCTATTTAAAATGAAAATTCAAAAAGAAAAAAGAGCTATGAAGATACTCCTAGCTACAGATGGTTCTTCGTATAGCAAAGCAGCTGTTAACGAAGTTGCAAACAGACTATTTCCAGTGAACACTAAAGTATGCATTGTTTCTGTTTATAAAAGAATGTCACTAATAAATACTCTTGAGCCAATGGGAGTTTCACATGAGTATTATGCTGAAATTGACCACAACGCTTTTAAAGCCGCAGAGAAAATCACGGAAAATGCAGTGGAAATTTTGCGTGCTAAAAATCCAACTTTAATTGTAACTACAATAGTTATTGATGGTTCTCCAAAAAGTGCAATACTCAAAGAAGCTGAAACATTCGGTGCCGATTTGATTATCGTTGGCGCTCATGGTCATGGGGCTTTAGAAGGCTTTCTACTTGGCTCGGTTTCCCAAGCGGTGGCATTACATGCAAAATGTTCTGTGGAGATTGTTCGTAAATAAAACACTAAACAATGGACAAACACATATCCATTTTGTAGTACGGTATTGTTGAACTTACTGGTAGATTTAACAACCTAATGCAAGTTCGTTATTGTAAATATATTATGAAAAAGATTTATAGGTGTTTTGTATTCATGAATTTTTCTTGGTCTCTTGTTTAATCTGGTCATTACCAATAGAGATTCTAATGAATTGAACTTTTTTCCATTATATTTAGTCTATATAGTTTACATCTTTTTTTTCGGACGTTTGTGTCCATTAAGAGGTTTTATGGGATAATTATCAAGAATGTCATACACAGCAGGATGTAGATTATCCCCGATATAAGAAGGGTCATATAAATCCCCTTTAGCAGTTCCCGTCCACACAAGCCTATTCAGTTTCCTGTCAATTATATTCAGCGTGATTGCGCCTTCTGTATATTCTACCTTTTGGGTTACATAAGTGGTATAGTTGTAATTATAGTGATGGAGGTAATAGTGATTGCTGGGATAATGATAGTAATAGGGGTTGTGATAGTACCAGCCCGAAGGATAAGTATAAGCAGGAGTACTGACTATTTTTTCCTTTTTAACGGCAGTGATAACTAAGTCAAGAAAAACATCTGGTGTATCAATGCTTATCTTGTATCCTCTATCCCCCATGCAATGAGTGAAATAGTTACGCGTATTATTGCGAATAATCTGGTTATTATATTCGCCTTGAGCTGTGTCTTTATCCGGTAGCCATGCAAAAGTTTTGTATTTTGTAAAATCAACACTGCGATCATAATCGGAACTGATATTCGTATAAACTCCGCATCCGGCAATAGCGAGGAAAAGAAGGCCAATTAAATGGGGGAATAATTTTTTATGTGTTTTCATGTTTCTGTTTTTTATGCAACACTTTCTCAGTGAAGCTATTGTTATTTGATTTGAATGGATTTCACTGGTTTGATTTCTTAAGCAATGCCTGAAAAATTTGTATCGTTATCTCGTTGTTCCATCCTTCTGGCAAATCAATCCCAAAATCACTTAACCGCAATTTAAAATTGAGTGTAAGCAAACAGGAAATGGTTTCGTTACTTGCAATGTGTTTAAGCAATCCATTTACATATATTGTTTTCACCATTCCATTCAAATGTAGCTCTGCTTCGAAATTTAGTTTGTAATCTGGATGTTCTAATGTCTTCACGTAGGGAATGTTCAGTTTTCCTTTCAGGATTACGGGTCCTATGGACGATTTAATAAGTTTTACATTCAATGAATCTGTTGTGGTGCGTAAAGTAGTCAGATTAAGTGTTAATCCGATTTCAGCAGTTTCATAATTGATTAAAACAAACAAATGATTGCTATTGGCTATTATTATGGAATCTTTGTGCGAGCCAATAACCTCAATACTTCCTTCCCTAGTTTGGTATCTTTGTTGTGCCTTAGCCGAAAAGCCCCATAGTAGTAATACTATAATGGTGCATACCCATACTTTTGTTAGAATTTTCACCATTACTTGATACATAATTACGATATATATTTGTTTGCAATTGCTTTTCTGAATTTGAAATATTCTCCATTCCTTTTAAAAGCACTTCGGTTATTATCATTTGAATTATTCATGCTTTTTTTTAATGATTTTGCTCATGTGTTCCATCATTTCGTCTGAATTTTTTAGAGAATTTACATATGCATAAACAGAAAGGATTTCTTCTTCGCCCAAAGTGTTTTCCCATGCTAGCATTGCAGTTCCTTTCATTCCTTTTTTTATGAGGTATATTCGTCCTTGATTTGAATAAAATGACGAATGTTCAGGGTCAGTAAAATCGGCTGGCTTTGGTTGTAATGTTGTTGCCCCTGGACCATCACCTTTACCGCCGCTACCGTGACAAATAGCACAATATTTTGTGAATATATCTTTGCCGTGTACAAGTTGTTTCTCTGTACCAAAAGATATGGGCTGACTATATTTTTCGCCCAATTCCAGTTTTAACCATTCGCGAGTTTCATTCATTTGTTGTGAATGCTCGCTATGTTCATGGTTGTGATTTTCTTCTCTCTTTTGCTGAGGATGGTTCTGTTCAACTTGTTTCTGTTTTTTTTCTGAATTCCTGCAGGAAGTGAGCATCAGCAGTGCATACAATGTGGTAACAATTGCAAATTCGATTTCGGTAGTTCGGAAGAGTTTACGCAGAGTACGACTGAAGAACTCACCATATTGTTTTGATTTTTTCATAGTTGTCGTTCTAGTTTTTAAATTAAACCATCAACCAAATACAAATTCTCAATACTTTTTATCACTAAAAAACGCTTGAATTATATGCAAAGTACTATTATTCAGTAATTTAATATAAATTTACGGTTTATTTAAGGATGTAACTTGGAATTTTTTAAATTTTTATTTTCACAAATAAATAATATATTTCATGCCGAAGGAATGATTAACTTCATAAAACAATTACGAGTTTTATCACCTTTTCATTCCGTGCATATCGTCTTGCCTAATAATATTTTATCTATGTTTATAAAAGTAAAAAGACATTACAGAAAATAGTATGTGAATAAAACCACATACTATTTTTTATTAAATAAATACTGTACTTTTACAATCTTGAAAAAATCAATTGCCATATCACTCCTATTTATTTTTTTGTGTACTAACACTGAAATGGGGCAATTGTTGAAACTACCCAACTTAATGCATCATTATATTGAACACGAAGAGAGCGACAACAGTATTTCTTTTGTCGATTTTTTGAATATACATTACAACAAAAACACAAATCATTCGGGCAATAATAAACACGACCACCAAAACCTGCCATTTAAAACAGTCTGTTCCCATTCGGTTAACACTATTATTGCTTTTGAAAATCAAACTTTTTTTTCGTTTAGAAAAATAATTTTAATTACTTCAAAAATTAAAATTCCCTTTTGTCAACAATTTTATTCTTCTTTTGCTTTTGCAAATATCTGGCAACCGCCCAAATTATTTTAATGATTCTTTAATGTAGTATCAGTAATTAGAGATTTTATAAATTTTCCTAATTACTACATTATCCTTTACTAATAGTATTTGCTTTTTGCAAAATGCTTTTGGTTATAATTTCATTAATCTTACTAATTATGTTAAATAAAATCATTGAGTTTTCAATCAAAAACAAACTCATCATTGGGCTTTTTATCTTTGCCCTTATTGGATATGGTAGTTATCAATTTACAAAACTACCCATAGATGCTGTACCAGACATTACGGATAATCAAGTTCAAGTAATCACTTCAGCACCATCACTTGGAGCAACGGATATTGAGCGCCTCATTACCTTTCCAATCGAACAAGCCAATAGTAATATTCCGGGACTGAAAGAAATTCGTAGTTTCTCTCGTTTTGGTTTATCAGTTGTAACCATTGTTTTTAATGATGATACGGATGTGTATTGGGCACGACAACAGGTAACAGAAAGATTAAGTGCTGTCAAATCCCAAATTCCAAAAGGCATTGGAGAACCATCTTTAGCACCGGTAACAACTGGTCTGGGCGAAATATACCAATATGTGGTTAGAGTAAAACCCGGTTATGAAAAAAAATATGATGTAACCGAGTTGAGAACCATCCAAGATTGGATAGTTCGCCGTCAATTATTAGGGGTTGAAGGTGTTGCAGAAGTAAGTAGTTTCGGTGGAAAATTGAAACAATTTGAAATTGCCATAGACCCCAATAAATTGCAATCGTACAATATTACAATTACCGATGTTTTTTCTGCTTTAGAAAAAAACAATCAAAATACAGGTGGTGCTTATATCGAAAAAGGGCCTAAAGTTTTATACATCCGAAGTGAAGGATTAATTAATACTATCGAAAATATAAAAGACATTTCTATTAAAAACATTAATAGCGGAAGCCCTTTATTTATTCGTGACATAGCCGATGTTCGTATTGGTAGCGCAATTCGTTACGGAGCAATGACTTACAATGGCAAAGGCGAAGTTTCGGGCGCAGTAGTGATGATGTTAAAAGGGGCAAATAGTAATGTAGTTATAAAAAACATCAAAGACCGTATCGCACAAATTGGAAAAACTTTACCTGAAGGTGTTGTTGTAGAGCCTTTTTTAGACCGAACCAAAATGGTAAATAATTCCATTTCTACAGTAGAAAAAAATTTATTGGAAGGAGCATTAATAGTTCTATTTGTACTGATCTTCTTTTTAGGAAATGTAAGAGCAGGATTGATTGTAGCTTCGGTTATACCTATGGCGATGTTAATAGCAGTAATCCTAATGAATATGTTTGGCGTTAGCGGAAATTTAATGAGCTTAGGAGCATTAGATTTTGGATTGATTGTAGATGGCGCTGTTATTATTGTTGAAGCCTGTTTGTTTAGTTTACACAGCAGGAAAGCTTCTCGAATCTCACAGCAAGAAATGGACAACACAGTATTAAAAACATCTATAAAAATGCGTAATGTATCTGTTTTTGGTGAACTGATTATATTAATCGTGTATATCCCAATTTTCACCTTACGGGGGATTGAGGGGAAAATGTTTTTACCAATGGCACAAACTATAGCTTTTGCATTATTTGGCGCATTTATTTTGTCGCTGACTTATGTCCCGATGATGACCGCTTTATTTTTGAGCAAAAACATAAGCCGTAAAAAATATTTTTCAGACAGAATGATGGAGAAATTGGAGAATTTCTATCAGCCTCTTTTAAGTAAAGCATTGGCAATACCGAGAACAATTATCGCAACAACTTTGGGGTTATTCGTTTTAGCACTGATTACACTTTCGTTTATGGGAGGCGAATTCATGCCCTCGCTTGAAGAAGGAGATTTCGCTGTAGAAACAAGAGTTTTACCGGGAAGTAATTTGCAAACTTCTATGACAGCCATTTCTCAAGGAGCAAAAATATTATTGGAGAAATTTCCAGAAGTAGAAAAAGTAGTTGGAAAAACAGGAAGTAGCGAAGTTCCAACCGACCCTATGCCAATTGATGCCAGTGATATGATGGTGATTTTAAAAGACAAAAGCGAGTGGACTTCTGCTAAAACTTTTGATGAATTATCAGCAAAAATGGCAAAAGAATTAGAAGCCGTTCCAGGCGTTTCTTATGGTTTTCAATACCCAGTTCAAATGCGTTTCAATGAATTAATGACAGGAGCAAGACAAGATGTAGTGTGCAAAATATTTGGCGAAAATTTAGATACCTTGGCATTATATGCTAACAAATTAGGCAAAGTAATTAATACCGTTGAAGGAACTTCTGACCTTTATGTAGAAACAGTTACAGGAATGCCACAAATTGTGATCAATTACAATCGTGCCACTATTGCACAATACGGTTTAAATATCGAAGATATTAATCGAATAGTAAACACCGCATTTGCAGGACAAAGCACAGGAGTTGTTTACGAAGGTGAAAAACGGTTTGATTTAGTAGTTCGATTAGAAGGCGAAAAGCGAAAAGATTTATCGGATGTTCAAAATCTATTAATTCCAACGTCCACGGGTTCGCAAATTCCTTTATCTCAATTGGCCAAAGTTGAAATTACCGAAGGCCCAAATCAGATACAAAGAGAAGATGCTAAACGCAGAATTGTAGTTGGTTTTAATGTTCGTGGTCGTGATGTGCAAAGTATCGTGAAAGAATTGCAAGGAAAAGTCGAAACCAAAATAAAATTTCCTGCGGGTTATTATCCTACTTATGGTGGTGCTTTTGAAAACTTAAACGAAGCCAAAAATCGTTTGATGATTGCTGTACCGGTTTCATTACTATTAATATTTATTTTGCTCTATTTTGCATTCAATTCCGTAAAACAAGGGCTATTGATTTATTCCGCAATCCCACTTTCGGCAATTGGAGGTATTTTCTTTTTAGCGTTGCGGGGAATGCCGTTTAGCATTAGTGCCGGAGTTGGTTTTATTGCTTTATTTGGTGTAGCAGTTCTGAATGGCTTGGTATTGATTGCAGAATTCAACAGCATTCGAAAATCGGGTGAAACCGATTTAAAAGCGATTGTTTTACAAGGTACCAAAATACGTTTACGTCCTGTTTTAATGACTGCATTTGTAGCATCATTAGGTTTTTTACCCATGGCATTAAGCAATGGTTCTGGTGCAGAAGTACAAAAACCTTTGGCAACTGTGGTAATTGGCGGACTACTGATTGCAACGTTCTTAACTTTATTTGTTTTACCAATTTTATATATCATGTTTGAAAAAGGAATTAAATTAAAACCAAAAAAGATAAAATCAATTACAACTATCGTTGTTTTGGGAATGTTTTTTTCTTTTCAAAATGCAGATGCTCAAGAAAAAATTTCAATTGATAAAGCCATTGAAATTGCTTTGCAAAACAATATCAAAATTAAAAACGAAAAATTAAATTCCGAGTATTTACAAAAAATGACAAAGACAGGTTATGATATTCTCAATACGGGAATTATTGGGGAATACGGTCAGTTTAACAGCAATGCAAATGATGTGAAAATTGGTATTTTGCAAAGCATAAAATTCCCAACCGTTTACAAAAGGCAGAAACAACTTTTAATAGAAGAAGCCAAAAAAGGGCAATGGAACGAAGCTTTGCAAAGAAAGGGATTGACCAGACAGGTAACAATCGTGTTTTACGAAATAATGTATCTAAAAGAAAAGGAAAGATTATTGCTAAAAAGCGATAGTATTTATTCCGAATTTTTAAGAAAATCAATGCTTCGTTTTGACAAAGGCGAAAGTAATATATTAGAAAAAGCAACCGCTGAAAACCAATCTGGACAAATAAAAATTCAACTTCTGGAATTACAAAGTGATTATAAAATAATACAATCACAATTCAAGTATTTACTTAATTCTGATAAAGACTTTATCCCCGTTTCAGATAAATTCAAAATGGATTTTATCGAAAATTCAGATAAAAGTGCTATTGGCAATCAACCCAGTATAAAATTATTTGAGCAAGAAGTGAATAGCAGCAAAGCGGAAATTTCACTTGAAAAATCTAAAAAATTACCCGAATTAATAGGCGGTGTTTATTGGCAGACATTCAAAGCAAATACTGCGATTAAAGACGGCTATAATGGCATTTACGGACAATTTGGAGTTGCAGTACCACTTTTTAATTCGACCATAAGAAACAGACAAAAAGCATTAAAAATCAACAGTCAAATTGCAGAAAATAATTTGAATAATGAAAAATTAAAATTGCAAAGTCAGTATAAGGAATTAATTCAAGAATCTAAAAAACACAAAGAAACTATTGCCTATTACGAAAGTCAAGCGTTGAAAAATGTTGATTTAGTAACTAAAGCCGCCAATGATAAATTTATCAATGGCGACATCAATTATCTGGAATTGGTAATGCTTATTAATCAAAGCACCGAAATTCAAAGTAATTACATCGAAGCGATTAGAAAATTGAACACCACTGTTATTGAAATCAATTCATTAACCAATTAAAATAGTTTAATTATGAATTTTACACAAACATTTTTTTCGCGACAGTTCCTTTGGGAAATTGTGCGGATAATAACAGTGGGCATAGCCTGTTTATTATTTTATTTCGATGTTATTCCATTGCCCATTTTGATAGTCGCAATGGCTTTTGGGCTTTTTTCATTAGTGAAAACTGCTGTATTGGATATAATAAAAGAAAAAAAAATTGGGACAGAATTATTTATAGCCATAGCGGTAATTGTTTCTGTTATTGGTAAAGAATATTTGGCTGGTGCTGTTGTGCTTATGATTATTCTTATCGCAGAATATATTGCAAGTGCAAGTACAGAAAAAGCAAGATCGTCTATTAAAGAGTTGATTGGTTCAGTTCCAAAAACGGCAATAGTAAAAAAAGATAATCAGGAATCCATAGTACAAATAACGGATTTAAAAATAGGTGATATTGTTCTGGTAAAAGCCGGAGAAAAAATCCCTGTTGATGGTAAAGTAATTGGCGGATCTGGTTCCGTTAATCAGGCACCAATAACGGGAGAAAGTGTTCCGCAAGAAAAAACAGTTGGAAGTGAAGCATTTGCCGGAACCATACTGGAATTAGGTGCGCTCGATATAGAAATGACAAAAGCAGGATTAGACACCGTTTTTTCGCGTATTATTTCATTAGTCGAAGATGCAGAAAGTCAACGAGCGCCTATTGAAAAATTCACTGATAAAGTAGCGGCGTGGCTTATTCCGGTGGTATTTATTTTTGTTGGTGCAGTTTACTTTTTTACCCGTGACGTTAAATTGGTTATTGCATTGCTGATTTTTACTTCACCTGCTGAATTGGGATTAGCAACTCCGCTTGTAACCATTTCCGCCATTGCACGTGCTGCCAGAGAAGGTATTTTGATAAAAGGAGGTTTATTCTTAGAAGAACTTGCTAAAGTTACTACCATTGTTTTTGATAAAACAGGCACATTAACGATCGGAAGTCCTACGGTGAACAAAGTTGAAATAATAGACACTAATTATAATGAGCAACAATTGGTACAATTGGCTGCTACTGTAGACCGACGTTCCAGCCATCCATTAGCAAAAGCAATCTTAAGCTATGCGGATCAATTAAAACTTACCTATGGCGAGCCTGAAAATTTCGAGGTGGTAAAAGGACGGGGTGTTTCCGCAAAAATAGATGGTAAATTGGTTTTATTAGGGAACAAGCTCTTTATGGAAGAAAGTAAAGTACCTGTGTCGAAATCCTCAGAAAGTATTACCGATACTGCTATTCATCTTTCTGTAGATAATAAATTGACGGGTATCTTTTATATATCCGATGCGATACGTGAAGGTGCAAAAGAAATGATTGAAGGTTTAAGAAAAAGTGGAATTCAAAACATAATTATGCTTACCGGTGATAATCCTGAAACTGCCAAGCACGTTGCCAATCAGATAGGAATTACCGATTTCAGAGCCAATTTATTGCCCGAAGACAAAATCAATATCATAAAAGAACTGCAAAAAGACGGTTCTAAGATTGCAATGGTGGGCGACGGCATTAATGATGCGCCTGCTTTAGTCCAGGCAAATATAGGTATAGCAATGGGTGCTATGGGAACCGAAGCAGCTATGGAAGCAGCTGATATCGTTCTGATGCAGGATAAGTTGGAAAAAATCGCCAAGGCACGTGCTATCAGTAAAAGAGCCTATCGAACTATTCGTGAAAATATTTTTGTAGGGGTTGGTGTCGTTCATGTAATTGGAATTACCCTTGTCTTGCTTAAAATAATTGGACCGATTGAAGCAGCAGCTATTCATTTGCTTCCTGACACTTTAGTCTTTATTAATTCCATAAAACTCCTTCGCGTTAAGATTGATGCCTGACCGATTAGCAATGGCAATGAAATTTTAAATAACAAACACTATCTTAATATTCAAAATAAATAAAATGAAATCGCAGATTCACAAACACCTAAATAAAAATACTATCATGAGTAAAAATACAATCATTACAATAATGGCAATAGTATTCCTTTCTTCATGTGGAGATAAGAAAACAGAAAGCGAAGCAGAAGCCACTCCAACTATCGAAAACACGACAACACTTACCGATGCACAAATAAAAAATGCAGGTATTGAAACTGGGAAAATCGAGCAAAAAGAAATTTCATCTACCTTAAAGTTAAATGGAAAAATAGATGTGCCGCCTCAAAATTTAGTTTCCATAAGTGTGCCGATGGGTGGTTATTTAAAATACACCAAACTTTTAGAGGGAATGTATGTAACCAAAGGACAAGTTTTGTGCGTCGTAGAAGACCAGCAATACATTCAACTGCAGGAAGATTACCTTTTGGCGAAAGCAAAAATAGGGTACGCAAAAGCCGAATTCGAAAGACAAAAAGAACTCAACCAAAGTAAAGCAAGTAGTGATAAAGTCTATCAACAAGCACAAGCCGAATACAATTCGCTTTCAGTAATGGTGCAATCGTATGGAGAAAAATTGAAATTCGCGGGAATAAACCCAAACAATGTATCGGCAAAAACAATTTCAAAAAGTATTAATGTATATTCGCCAATAAGCGGTTATATTTCTAAAGTAAATGTAAACACAGGCAAATATGTAAACCCAAGCGATATTTTATTTGAGATTGTTAATCCTTCGGATATTCATTTGGCATTGACCGTTTTTGAAAAAGACATCAATAAATTGACTATTGGCCAATCAGTTATATCCTATACAAATACCAATCCTGAAAAAAAATATCTTGGCAAAATTATTTTAATAGGTAAGGATTTTTCCGAAAACAGAAGCACTGAAATGCATTGCCATTTTACAAATTACGACAAAGCACTTTTACCAGGAATGTATATGAATGCCGAAATAGAATTAAAAAGTCAGCAATCAAATGTATTGCCATCTGATGCTATAGTGAATTATGAAAACAAGAATTATATTTTTGTTGCCAAACAAAACAAACAATTTGAAATGAAAGAAATTAGAATTGGAACAGCTGAAAATGGGTTTACAGAAATTCTTTCAGACGATTTAAAAGACGAAAGAATTGTTATCAAAGGAGCTTATGCACTTTTGATGAAAATGAAAAATGTAGAAGAATAACAAAAAACAGGATACATTAAAAAAATGGAAAATAAAAAATCACATTGGGAAAATGTTTTTGCCACAAAAGCACCAAATGAAGTAAGTTGGACACAAAAGTATCCAAAAATTGCAATGAATTATTTAGAAAATTTAAATCTATCAAAAACTGCCAATATCATTGATATTGGTGGTGGCGATAGCAATCTAGTAGATGCGTTATTAGACAAAGGTTTTCAGAATATATGGGTTTTAGACATATCAGAATTCGCATTAGAAAGAGCAAAAAAGCGTTTAGGTGAAAAAGCCAATTTAGTGCATTGGATAGTTTCAGATATTACAGAATTTAAACCCGCAGTAACCTTTGATTTTTGGCACGACAGAGCGGTTTTTCATTTCTTGACAGATGATGAAAGCACCAGTAAATACATAGCAATTGTTGAAAAATCAATCAATAAAAATGGTGATTTTTTATTAGGAACTTTTTCAGAAAACGGACCTTTAAAATGTAGCGGATTAGAAATAAAACAATATTCTGAAACTACAATGAAACATACTTTTAGTTCTCAATTTGAAGCCGTAAAATGTTTTACCGAAAATCATAGAACACCATTTGATACAATTCAAAACTTTCAATATTGTGGTTTTAAGAAAATATAAGTATAAAAGAATCAATTAGATAGATACTGGCTGGATTACGAAAAAATATTTGGATGAAATAAGGAGTTGTATTTCTGACGGTTGTTTCATGAAAAAGTCAATTAAAAAACTTAATACTGTATTTTTTATTCTCTAAATTTTGACCTTCTAAAATTTATTTTTTTTAAATGCATTTAATAGTTTGAATTAATTGAAACGGCCTACACCGATAGTAAATTATCTAAAATTCTCGAAATGGTGCAAGATGCAACACCCAAAAAACACCGACTGAATTATTCATTAGAAAATTTGCCAAAATCTATACGCCAGTAGTTGTATTTCTGGCAATGGCGATTTGTTTACTTCCAGTGCTATTTGTCGAAAACTACGATTTTAATGACTGGTTGTACAGGGCATTAATTTTCCTGGTAATTTCTTGTCCTTGTGCGTTGGTAATTTCCATTCCATTAGGCTATTTCGGTGGTATTGGAGCAGCAAGTAAAAATGGAATTTTATTCAAAGGGTCAAATTTCCTTGATCTAATGGCTACCGTTCAGGTAATAGTCACAATAATCGTTATTGCAATCAATCAAAAATATGCAGGTTATTTTCTAATTGCCGATGAAATTAAAGAAGATGCTAAAGAAGCCATACAAAGTTTACACAAGTTCAATATCAAAACTGTAAAGCTTTCAGGCGATAAACAGGCAGTAGTTTCAGCAATTGCCAAAGAACTAAACATCGATCAGGCTTTTGGCGATTTGTTACCCGAAAACAAAGTGGAAAAAGTGGAAGAGCTTAAAAAGCAAAACCTAAGAATTGCCTTTGTGGGTGATGGGGTAAACGATACGCCGGTTGTAGCCCTTGCCGATGCCGGTATTGCAATGGGCGGTATAGGAAGTGATGCAACAATTGAAACTGCTGACATTGTGATTCAAAACGACCAACCTCATAAAATATTCATAGCAATAAACATTGGAAAACAAACTAAGAAAATTGTCTGGCAAAACATCACTTTGGCATTTGTGGTTAAAGGGATTGTTTTGGTACTCGGTGCAGGTGGTTTAGCGACCATGTGGGAAGCCGTTTTTGCCGATGTCGGAGTTGCTTTATTGGCGATTTTAAACGCTGTCAGAATTCAGAGAATGAAGTTTTAGAGATAATAAACTGCCTCTGGGCAGAGCCATCGAGGTATTAATAGAAAATATATTTTTAGTTTTATGAAAAACCTAGGTTTTCAAACTTTCCTTTACCGAAGCGGAGCTTCGGAGAATTAAACCAAATGAGATTAAACTTAAAGGTGTTTGTTTCTAAAATTCAAACACCTTTTTCAATTGCTAAAACTACATTTTAACAATCCATTAGCAATCAATCAATATGATTTGATTTTATTTGATTAAAATTAAAGTACAAATGAATAAATTTCACATTTTAGTAATCGTATTATTTGGTTTCTTACTGATTCCAAGTAGTTTTTTTGCCTGTGAAAATAATTCATCGAAACATTCTTCTTCAAAAGAGACTTCCTCAAAAATGGATAAAGATGATTGTTGCAAAAACGGCAATCATTCCAAAACGAATAACCACGAAGGTTGTGGAGGAAAGTGCAGTCATTCTAAATGCGGTTGTGCTACTTCTTGCAACAGTTGTACTGTTGCTATCAATGAATTGAAATTTATCATTTAATGAAACTGAAAATCTTGAAACTGAAACCAATCTTTTCTGTTTATTTTTCATTCATCAATTGCTTATCAGTTATAGCCTCCTGCTCAATCTTCTTTTTTTCTCTGGAATAACCCCATAAGAACACTAGTCCAGCTATAATTAATATAAAAGCCAGCCAGCGGCCGATTCGTTCCAAAAAACGAATCAATACTGCTTTTTCGTAGCTTGTAAAGCCTTCAACACCATTAGGATTACGTCTGTTGAACTGCCTTTTACCGATCCAATACCATAAAAAAAGTCCTATTGACAGCGCCAGAATTCCCATTATCAGTAATGTATAGTCCATAATTTTCTGTTTTAGTATTAAAAAAAGAAGGAATTAAAGAAGTTAAATTAAAGATTTAAAACCTAAAAAATAAATCGTAAAAAATTGACCTGCCGTATTTTAGCAGGTCAATTTACTTTATATGAATCGTCAATGATTTTATCAATCGCTGCTGTTCAACTGAAAACTCAATTGCTTCTCATTACCAAAGTTATCTGAAATCCATACCTCGAAAGATTGTGTCACACTAGACTGTGAAGTATAATACAGTCTAAACTGCTCAGCTGGTAATGGATACAAATCATTGGGGAGATAAGGCAGCTCATTGAAGTATTGCAGTGTACCTTGACCATCATATTGAAAATAGCGGATATAATATTGAGTCCCGTTATAATTCTCAGCCCTTTGAATTGCAAGTCTTATTTCAATTGTTTGACCATTAGCAATCTCGTCAGGAACCGGCATTGCCACAACATCAAATGGAAAACCTTTTTGGATTTTCAAATCTTCCTTATCGCATGAAGAAAGGAGGCATGCGCTTATCAATATTGCAAAAAATAGACATAGATATTTAATACATGCTGCGAACCGTTCACTATTGTAATTGATTAATTGTTTCATAATTGCTGTTTTTAAAAGTTATATCGTAAACCAACACTTGCAGACGGTCGAAGCTGTTCTAGTGATGTTCCCCAGAATACTTTTGCCCTTGCCTGAACCAGCAATACAAAATGATCGGATAGATAGGTTTCCAGGGACAGTTTTCCTCCCGCACCGTAGATAAAGTTCTCTTCATTGAGAATCTTTGCACCATCATATAGTATGTCATTTCCACGATTGATGGTTTCATAACCGATAAGCCCGGTGATGGCTGCATTTAGGGAAATATTTTTCCGTATATCTCCAAACAGGTAAAAACTGTAGCCACCTTCCATACTGAACGTTTCCTGTGGTATTCTCAGCTCTTTGTATGTTGAATATTGATGGGTATATTCCAATGCCCATAACCGGTAATTACCGTTTCTGCCATTTACAGTCAGCCCTATGCTGAGGTAATAATTCCTGCCGGGACTATCGCTGGATAAGGTTCCTGTGTTGATTTCCAGCCCTTTTTGTTTGGGCAGCATTCGCTGTGCCTGCACCATGATGCTGTTTGTTACTACAAACAGCACCGCCAATAGATACTTTTTCATTTATTGTTTTTTTTTATTGGGGTTACTATATTTTCAGGTGCATATCCTTAATCAATCGGGCTCTTATCAAATCCGAATTTTCCACCTGAAGTGTTTGGTGCCTGCCACCGTTCTTCTCGAAAATTTCGATCAACAATACCTTGTCATCGGCAATGGTAAACTGGTCCAGCAGGAACACATTTTGTTCGATTGTTTTCCCGCAAATCTCATCCAGCGGCTTGTAAGTACGAAGTGGTATCATTGGTCTTTCTTGTACTACGGTACGTTTGGCTAACTTTTTGTCCACCACCTTGAAATTGATAAAATCAATCTGGAAAGGGACATTGGTGCGGTTGGCAAGTTCCGTATGGAAATAGTATTTTCCGTTGTGGATGTAAATGCCTTTCAGGATAAACTGTATGCCGAAACTTTTAGCGCCGATATGCTTTACAATGTGCTTGTCCTTTTTGTAGATCGTTTCCAGTAACAGACCTGCCAGAGATGGCGGGTTGTTTCCCAACTCCTCAAAAAGCACATCGTTTCCGCTGGCCTTATCCACCGTTTTTTGCATAGTCTGCAGGTCATAGCTCAACGTCTGTGGACAGGAACTGTAATACACATTGAAGCTGTAAAAGCGGCCGTCGTTGGTAATCACCGAAAAATTGGTTTCGGGTTCAAACTGCTTTACCGAGGCTTTTATACGCAGCACATTTTCCGCATCATCAGCTTTTCCTGCAATCAGGTATTCGCTTCCGAGATCCACATAACGGATAGCGGTCGGGAAAATCAGATGGGAAGTCTTGTCGTAAGTAACTTCCATTTGGTACGGTTCTATCTTGCCCAAAGCAAGTGGCGATTTTACAGTATCCTGTGCCATAGCCGGTACGAAGGAGCCGATCATCAGGGCAAAAGCCCAAAAGGTTTTAAAATGATTTTTCATTGTTTAATTGATTTTAAGTTTACTATTATTTTTTAGAAACCAGGAACAGTTGATGCCCTGCCTTTAGGGTGACTTTCGGTGTCCTTACTTTTTTGGAGAAGTACCCCGAGATTCCCTGAACCACTCCTTTGCTCATCTCTGCGGCTATTTGCTGTCCTGCCGATTGGGTCAGCATGAGGCTTGTTCCCGAAGTCTGGCTCATATTGCCAGCCATTTCGGTAAGGGCATTCATTTCCGGTGAATACGGCACTAACAAACCTTGCTGACCGTCTAGGTCATAAATGGTGATATCCACCGGGATGATATTGCCCTCCAGTTCTATGGAAGTAACCTTTAACTGTAAACGTCCTGCCTGAATCTTAGTATTAGCCGTTAAGATTGTGCCCTTCGGAATTATACGGTTAGGTGTTTTAGCAGGCTCCAATAAACGCAGCTGTACCATGCTTTCGCCGATAATGGTCTGTGTTTCCTGTACACAGGCTTTGATGCTGTTTTTTGGCTGTATCACTTGCTGCACCGTACCTGCTGTATAAAAACTGCGGTTTCTGGTTTGGCTCCAGTCGGCCAAAAAGATACTGTCAATGGGTTCACGGTACAGCACTGATACAACACTTTTTCCTGCCGGGGTGAATGGGGCAAAATATTCCTTCTGCGTAGTCCCAGGAGTAACAGTACTACTGTTGCTGTTTGCACCTTCGCTGGTATTTGTTCCTGAAGGAAGGTACTTTGCAGCCATCTGATAGGATTTCTCCATCAAAGCCAGTTGGTCATCTGCGGTTATACCGGCAGGCACTTCCTTTTCAGCCAGTTTTTCTTTCAGCTCGTCCAATTGCCTGCGGAGTTCCTGTGTTTCGCCATTATCGTCCTGATAGAAAGAACTCAGTGTGCTTTGTGCGTTGCGATAGCTGTTTAGTGCCGGATTGCCGGGTTTTCCAGTGCTGCCGCCAGTTCCACTGCCTGGGTCTTCTTCATCAGCTGCTGCCTCTGTTGCGTCATCGGATGAGCGGTCCTCATTCCAATAGTCGGACAGTGTGGTAAGAGCGTTACGTTTTTCCTGTTCTTTCTGTTCCAGCATGTCCTGTTCGTAGGCCTTTTGCTTGTCTGCCTGCATTCCTGCATCGCTCGCCTCCGGAACGGCATCGTTCAGTCCGATGTTTTCGATTTCCTTTTTCTCGGAAGACGGTTTAAATATCAGATACATACAGCCTAAAAACACGATGCCCATTAAAACGAATATCAGTGGCTTTTTAAGCCGTTCCTTCTTGCTTTTTTCATCATCGGGTAGATTGGATGTTTTGTTTTGGCCGCCTTCCTCAACAAGAATGCTGACCTTTTTTTCATTTTCCTTCATAAATCTTATTTTTTAGAATTGTTATCAAAGTGTCCTGTATCGTTGCAGGACTTTCTTTCTTTTTACCGACAGGGTTTTCAATATGCTTTATCACCATGTCATTATCGGATCTTGTCGTATCGAGTCCTACTTTAAAAATGACCCCTATGGTAAGCAGCAGATACCCTGTAAAAAAGCACAGTGTATAGCTGTGTTGTTTCCTTACAGGAAGCGCCTGCCAGCGCTGGTCCAACCTGTCAAACCACTCGTTCATATTTGTTCTTAAATTTTTCATACGGCATTTTTTTAGCGTTCGATGACCTCAATATCCTTGTTCTCCGTCACTGCGAACTTTTCGATATTGAAGCCTTGCGGGTTATTGTCCGAACGAACGGAGTTTACTAGAAAACAGGACGTAACCAGATTACGTTTTGTCACGTTGCTGGAACGGATGATGAACTGTTTGGCATAGGTGCGTACAGCATAGGGATAGGTATCGAAATTGCAGACCACACTGTCTATTTCGATGCGCTGCTGTACATTGCCCGATATGATGCGGTTGAAATACCCTTTTTCCGAAAGGTCCTTGTAATAATCGAAGGCACTTTTATCGGCGATATTGAACGCCCGTTTCATATTGCTTTCAATGGCGTTCTTGTCGGGAGCGAGCGTAAAGAACAGTTCGTGAAAACGTCTTACGTGTTCCCGGGCTTCCACCGGACGGTTGATGGATGCATCCTGCGCGAGTGCCAGCATCAATGATTTGCCATTGTCCAGGACATAGATCTTCTGCCGTTGCTGTTCCGCAAAACGGTAGGAATGCCATACGGCATATCCTGTGACCCCTGTACAGAGTACAGCAAACACAATAGCGTATAATCTGATCTGCCTGAAACTGTTTTCTATATTTCTTAGCGTTTTAAATTCCATTTTCCTGAGTGATTAATTGTTTACTTGTTCACTAGCCTGCCACCGATATTACCCACTGCGGAACCGGTTCCGGCCCCGGCTATATTCCCGGATTTCATGGCGGTCTGGTTGACATTACGGGTAAAGTTTCCTGCCCCGCCGGCCTGAATAATCCAGCCTGTTACGGTCGGAATGGTGAAGTAGCCCACAATGCCTATAATCATAAAGATGATATACACAGTGTTTGAAGTATCTGGGATGAAAGTGGGATCGGCAAGCATTTCAATATCCCGCTCTATAATCAGGGATTGGATTTTGGCAAGCATCGAGCTGAACAGGTCTGCTACCGGAAGCCATAAATACACGCTGACATATCGGGTGAGCCACTGTGTAAGCGTGGATTGAAAGCCGTCCCATACTGATATGGCAAAGGCTATTGGCCCGAGTATGGACAGGACTATCAGGAAAAATGTCCGTATGGTATCAATGACCAAAGCGGCTGCCTGAAAAAGTATTTCCAGCAAATTGCGAAACCATTCCTTTATTGCTTTCTCTATCTTGTAAGCCTGTCTGTCCATATACATTCCTGCCATTGTGCCAACATCGGCGGGCGACCAGCCCAATTCTTCCAGTTTTTTGTCAAATTCTTCGTTCGACACCAAATAGGCAGTTTCAGGATTGCGAAGCATCGCTTCCCGATCCAGCCGGTCTTTTTTTGCCTGTAAATCGTTCAGGTCAAGCACCTGGTCTTCGAGTATGGAATGGGTTCCTGTAACTACGGGGCTTAGAACCGCATTGATGGTTCCCAGTACCACGGTCGGGAAAAACATAATGCAAAGGCCTAATGCAAACGGGCGCAGTAAAGGGTACATATCAATCGGCTCTGCCCGGCTGAGTGCCTGCCATACCTTAATGGCTACATAGAACAAGGCTCCCAGACCAGCCAGACCTTTGGACACTGCCGCCATATCGGCGGACAGTGGCAGCATCTCATCATACAGGGAGCGCAGGACTTCGTGAAGATTATTAAATTCCATAGCTTACCAGTATTTTTGGTTTGGGGTTCCATAGAGTTCCAGTACTCTTTTGGTATTGTTCTGCTTCTTTGCCCTCAGGATGCTTATGGAGATATTCTTGTTGGTATAGTAGCGTACCAGGCTGTGGTATTCTTTCACTTCTTTGTAAACACGGTCAATAATATCCATGCGCTCTTTGTCATTCAGGGAAAGGCCTGATGAGCTTACAATCTGTTTGAGTTCTTTCAGCAGCTCGGTACTCTCATTGAGCAGTGCTGAATAGCCATTGGCAATAGCTGCCAATTCCTGGGCAGAAAAGTTGGGATCATTCATCATCTTGCCAAAATTCTGTACATATATTTCCGACACATCGCCCACCAGCAGTACAGTCTGCTGTACTTTGCGTGCATCTTTTACCAGATTGTTTACCGCCTGCAACTTGTCGTAATATTCTTTGCCCTGTTTATATACCTTTTCCACTTCCTTGAAATTTTTAATAACATTGGATACCGTGGATGAAGTCTGTATGATTTCATTGGCACTGTTGAGAATCCCTGAAGCCAAATTTGCCGGATCGGTAACTACAAATTGAGCTTTCGCTGAAGGTGTGGCGGCAAGCATTATTGCCGTACACACCAGTAACATTAATTTTTTCATTGTTCTTCGTTTTTAAATTAGTAATCATTATTGATCTGCTTTATCACACCGCTTGATAGCGATGTGCTTGATGGCGAGTTCTACATTGCCGTCCAGTTCGGAAGCAAGCTGCATCACTTCCATTTTCTCAGTTTCTTCGGTGGTATAGGCGAGATACTCCTCGAGACTAACTTCTGTGGCATATACCGCAGAGTGTGTACCGCCCAAGCCTATCCATACTTCCTTATAGAGCCGTGAAGGATCATTGTTCATATTAATAGAAAGTACTTGTGCCTTCTCCTTATCAGTCAGACCCAGCATTGTCTGTATATCATCAAACTTGTTCATGTATTTGCGCTGGTCGAGCAGGATTTTACAATCGGAATTGTTGATGATACTTTCCTTGACAATGGGCGACTGTATGATGTCGTCCACTTCCTGCGTGACCACAATGGCTTCACCGAAAAACTTCCTGACCGTTTTAAAGAGGTACTTAATATATTCCGCCATTCCTTCTTTGGCGATGGCTTTCCAAGCCTCTTCAATAAGGATGAGCTTACGGATACCTTTGAGCCTGCGCATCTTATTAATGAACACCTCCATAATGATGATGGTCACAATTGGAAAGAGGATTTTGTGGTCTTTAATCGCATCAATTTCAAACACGATAAAGCGTTTGGAAAGCAGGTCTAACTGCTTATCGGAATTGAGCAGGTAATCATACTCGCCACCTTTGTAATACGGTTCGAGTACATTGAGGAAATTGGCAATATCAAAGTCTTTTTCCCTTACCTGTTTTTCTTCCAGTACCTTGCGGTAATCGCCCTGAACGTATTCATAAAAACCATTGAAAGAAGGATATACGTCACTTTGTTTGATACGTTCGATATAACCGCTTACCGCATTGGACAATGCCACCTCTTCGGAACGGGTTGGTGGTTCATCATCTCGTTTCCATAAGGTGAGTATCAGGGTTTTGACGCTTTCTCTCTTTTCAATGTCAAACACACCGTCATCGGTATAGAAAGGGTTAAAGGCAATCGGGTTGTCTTCGGTATAAGTAAAATAGACGCCGTCTTCGCCTTTGGTTTTACCTTTGATGAGTTCGCACAATCCCTGATACGAGTTACCGGTATCTACAAGCAGGACGTGTGCGCCCTGCTCATAATACTGCCGGACCATGTGGTTGGTAAAAAAAGATTTACCGCTGCCCGAAGGACCGAGTATAAACTTGTTCCGGTTGGTGATGATACCTCGTTTCATGGGCAAGTCTGAAATGTCCAGATGGATGGGTTTGCCTGTGAGCCTGTCTGCCATCTTGATGCCAAAAGGCGATGGTGAATTGTGGTAGTTGGTTTCTTCAGTAAAGAAGCACAAAGCCGGTTCAATGAACGTGTAAAAGCTTTCCTCTCTTGGGAAATCCCCGGCATTGCCGGGCATTCCTGCCCAATACAGCGTAGCTGTATCGATAGTGTTGTGGCGGGGCTTGCATTCCATTAGAGCGAGTGCGCTCCCGCTGTCATTCTTTATCTGTTTGAGTTCGCCGGGATCTTCCGACCATGCCATGATATTAAAGTGCGCCCTGATGGACGACAGCCCAAAAGAATGGGCTTCGTTCAGGTAACGCTCAATCCATTCCTTGTTAATCTGGTTGGCACGGCTGTAACGGGCCAGTGAGTGCATGTTTCGTGCGGACTTTTCAAACTTTTGCAGGCTCTCATCACTGTTATCCAAAAACAGGTATTGGTTGTAAATATGATTGCAGCTGAGCAGCAATCCCACAGGAGCAGCAAACGACAAACGGCAGTCGCTGCGGTCGGTAGATAGTTTTTCGTAACGGGTATCTGCCGATACCGTTCCGGGCAGGTCGTCCGTGTCGGATAAGGTGTGCAGGCATAGCCTTTTGTTTCCGATACGTACCTCTTCGCCTCCGAGTGCGATGTCCTGCATTGGTGTTCCGGCTTCCCTTGATAGCGTTAAATACTGTTCCAGTAATCCTTGTTTTCCTTCTGCACCGATGATGTCTTCTTCGCTCAGGCGCTGCAGTTTGACAAATCCGCTATCGTTAACGATGCGCTCAAATTGTGCCACCGCTTCCATAAAGCGATGGATCGCTTCTTTGTCTCTGATTTCCTTTGGTATAAGCGAACCTTTGCAAAGCGATGAGAAATTGCTCTGCATACGCATTCTTTCTTTGGTGGTCTTGGTCAGGAACAGGTAGCAGTAATGATTCAGGAACGGGCGCTCGTTGAAATGGCGTTGGTAGGACTTTGCCAAAAAACTCTGGTCGTCTTCTGTCATATCAGGTGCGTAGCTCTCTTTGATGTACCAATCCTGTTTGTGTACCACCGTAAAATCAGGCAGGGTCTTGATGGCTTTATGCCAAGCGGAATGAATAGCTTCGTATTCGGCGGAAGCTACCGTGAACAGTTCCGGCAAATGCACCTGAAAGCAGGCGGTAATGTCCGCATCTTTTGACAGGATACAATTGTTCTCTACCGCAAGTAATGGGAACTTGCTTTCCAGTGTTGTGATCTTTGCTGCATTTCTCATACGACACTGGATTTAGGGTTGAATTTTAGGTAGCGATGTACAGGCTTGCGGCAGATGATGTAATGGGGATGCCTTTTTCTTGCACCGACTTTCATCAGTCCATGTTCTCCATATTTTTTGTTCAGCGAGAAGGTCTGCCATACGATCAGCGAAGCGCCGCCGGCTCCAAGAAAAAGACAGATATAGGAATTGACCCCTGCCATATAAAGTATCATGACCAGGATAAGTGTTCCGAGCAATCCGCCAGCGAAGATGAACAGGTATTGTGCCTTGAGCCCTTTAAATTCTACTGTTCTTCCGATACCTTTATTGATATTGTAATTGTTCATATATCAATTTTTAAAGGAAGAATGAACGGAGAATGGTAGCCGCTACAATCAGGAAGATACACGCACCAAACCAGCTTGCAGCGGTCTTACTGGTATCGGGATCTCCGCTGCTGAATTTGTTATACACTTTAACTCCACCGATGAGGCCAACCACTGCTCCAATGGCGTAGATAAGCTGTGTGGCGGGATCGAAATAAGATGTCACCATCTGGGTTGCTTCATTGATACCGGCTGTACCGTTTCCTTGGGCCAACGCACCGTAGCCTGTCAGCATTACTACTGTTGCCAGCAGGACTTTTTTTCTTTGTTTTTCCATCGTTAAACAAATTAATTGTTATTGTTTTTCCGCACTCTGCGGGCTTTCGGAACAAAGATGTTATGGAAATAGAAGCATTGTAACAAAGTGGCAGTAAGTGGAATTCTTTGGCTGAAAGCGGCATTTCGTATAGAGGATATGCATAAAAAAAGCGTCAAACAAGGAATGTTTGACGCTCTATTATCATTTAATATTGTCCTACATTTTTCGACCTTTTTTTTTCGTAGGATTATCAGGAGTTGACTGTGATTGTCCAGGTTTCATTTTTTTGGACTGTAACCTTTTCAGGTTTTCTTTTATAGTTTCATCGATGCCGGTTTCATTCCAGGGAATTGTCCGCGCTTTAAACTGAAGCTTCAAACCTATTCTTTTTAAATTTTGGGTTTCATCAAATCCGTTTCGCCTGTTCCAACCTATGGGATCGAGTTTATATTCATGGGGAAATTCTATTGCTAACAGTTCTTTCGGATATTCCGTGATGTTATCATAATCCAGTTCCTGAAACTCATGTGTCGTGGGATTGTATGGAATAATGTAGCAGTTTTTCTCTTCATCGAAATAATGGTCAATTTCTGAGAAACGGATACCCATAGTCGTATAATCGTCCTTCGGTCTCAGCAGGTCTATCCTCGCATCTGCGTAAAACGTATGTCTGGCAATATCAACCGTTGGAAGGTGGCCTAACCGGATACGTTTTTGAAGCGCATCCTGATCAACCATTAGATCAAAATCAGACTTGCTGGTAACATCGGTAATGTTATACTTTGCTGCCATGCCCTCCGGGTCAAGCTTAACCAATTCCGGTATCGTTACTGTTATTTTTTTATTGCTGGAAAACAGGTGTGGAATATTCTTTTCTTGTAAACCATAGGAGAACTCATAACCGTCTCCCAAATCCCGCATGTGAAAAATCGATATGATATTCTTTGGATTGCTTTTTTCCGACAACTCCAATTTGTTTACATCGACAAGGAACTCTGTTGCCTCGATATTAATCGTTGGTAACGCTCTTTTTTCTTTCATAATTATTCTATATTAAAAGACAATGGGAAGATGTCTTTTCAGACAAACTCCCCAATGTCAAAATCTTCCAAATCATTTTTCCGCAAAGTGGAAGAACCGGTATCCGTTTCAGAAGAAAGACTCCCGTCTAATAGCTCGGCTATCTTACGAGAGGCACTTTCCATGGAATTTTCCAGCAAGCTGAATAATTCGGTTCCCTGTGTTTTCTGAACAATAGCAACCGCTGTTTCCTTTTGAGATGGCTCCAATTTTTCTTTTTGCAGCAGCAACCCCACGGAGCTTAGTTCTTCAAAGGTAACCCCTTGGGCAAAACCGTAATCCTCACCAGATATTCCATACCTGTTCCATTCTTCTTCCTCTTCCTCAAAATCAGGCATGTTTCTGAAAATATTGTCCAGTTCTTCCTGCGGAATTTCTATGTCAAAATCGTTTTCTTCGATTTCTGATTCAAAATTATCAATCTCCTTTACCGACTCTTCGTTTAGGCTTTTAGAGGCTCTACTTGGCACTGAAAGGTTTCTCGTTGGTTTGGGAATACCCATTATTTCAGGCAGATTGGGATTTACGAATGGTGGCTTTTCTTGTTTTGAAACCGCCTTTTTTATGGTGATCTTGTCCTTTGATAAAAGGACAATTACGATCAACAGGCATATAACAATCACTATTTCCATGGCTAAAAAATTGGTTTATGCTTATCATTATAACTCTTAGTAATCTGTTCTCCAAACTCTTGAAAATGGTACTCTAACAAATTATCCAGATAGGCATAAATGGTTATTTTATCTTCACCGATAACCTGTACGATACGGGACATCTTTTCGTGAAAATCAGGACGTATGTATACCGATTTTCCATTTCGGGCATTGGTTTCAGCTCTCTTGAAAAATATTTTTTCGTAATCCGTTTCATTTATCTTTTTCACCTTGCTTCGCTCTTTGATTACCAGTTTTTCTTGTTCTGGCTCTTTCGCTTGTTCACGGGGAATTTGCATGCCTTCCTTTTTCACGCCATCCTCCATTATAGCCATCATCAGTTCTTCGTCGATTTCAGGTATAACTTTTTCCTTATCATCTTTTTGCATAGAATTATAATTGAATTGTTCTTAAAAACTCAGCCATAAACTGGTCTAGTCGACAGGCTTTCATCAGCCGTTCATCCGGAGGCAGTAGGGTTGAACGAAATACGGTCTTGGCATCGGCTTCACTTTCCTTGCGAAAACGCATGCTGTTCATGATTTGGGATTGCATAAGGGTTAATCCGAGATCGCTGATGAGTTCGTTGTAGATGTCATAGAGCGGTGAGCGTTCACGCCCATCCACCTGATTCCAGAATAGGCTGATATTTTCTATAGATGTTTCTCCCTTTTTCATGATAACGTCCGTCATCAACTGCGTAAAAACGAGTGTACTTTCCATGACCAAACGGTCAGCCGTAATAGGCGTAAAAATATGGTGCATTCCTGCCAAAGCTTTTAAAATCCCAGGTGTATTCACCGTTCCTGGAAGGTCAAAAAAGATAACATCAATGGGCACTGTCGACGACTCTGCGAAGTCATGTGCATCTTCCAGCAGACCTTCTGCTTTATGCTTCATAACAGGATAAGCCTTTTTGTTGATGGTTGTGAACTGCTTATAAGCCATCCGTTTGAATACATCGTTTTCCATGACTGTAGCCTTATCACGAGTACGCATTTTTATCAAACTGTATTGTGGAAAGTCACAATCAAATACGGCTACATTATAGCCGAGCCGGTAGTGTAAGATACTAGCAGCAATTGCTGTAAATGTACTTTTGCCAACACCTCCCTTTTGAGAAGAAAAGGCAATAAATAGTGTTCTGTTTTTTGTCTTCATTTGTATAACTGTTTTTAATTATATATTCACCTACAATGATCTACACCATCCTATGTGTGACATCATCTATATGGCACTGCACATATTTGTATGTCTTCTTATGTACTTTTCTGCACACAGTCCCATTTTCATACATCAGCGACTATTTATATCTGTATCTCTTTATAATTGTCCGTCCGCGCATAGAAAGCAATCTATTCAAGTACTGACCTGCATAATTTCGTGCATTTGCATGTAGGGATCTGAATGCCTATGATTTCAAGTCCTTAGCTACCATTCTATGTATTTCTGTAGCTACACAGTTACGGTGGTGCATATAGGACTAAGCGTGAATGCTGGTACAAAGAAATGCAGATACATACCAGCTCATATCAACCTGTCCATCATTGGCATTAGGTGGCACGCTTTGGCAGTAAAACACACTGCAATGGTTCCATTTTGAGGACTTTACTTTGTAAAGGTTTTGATAAGTCGAACAGATGAAAAGCTCAAATCAATTTGTGGGTAATAACCAGAACGGCGTCAAGCCGTTTATCCCTGCTAACTTTAATCCGCCTGAAAGGGCGGATTTTCCTTTCACCCGAAAGGAGCAAGTTGTGTTTTGAGCTGCTCGAAATGAATTCCGCTGCTCAAAACAACTTGCCCCGCTGGGGGCTGAAAAACATCCTCCGAAGTCGATGTTTATAATTTTATAACTGGATTTTTATGGACCAAAGCAATAACAGACAACTAAGGAAATCAGGACGAAATCCTAAAAAGGATCCTGCTGTATTTCGTTATTCCATTAGTTTGAATGAAAAAGAAAACGCCCGTTTTCTTTCTCTTTTTGAACAATCAGAAATGAATGTAATGGCACATTTTATCACTGCCTGTATCTTTCAGAAGACCATTAAGACCATCAAAGTTGACAAGGCTACCATGGATTATTATATGCGACTGACCACACTGTACGGTCAGTTTCGCTCAGTTGGAGTGAATTATAACCAGATTGTAAAGCTGCTTTATCGCAATTTTTCGCAGAAAAAAGCAGCCGCTTATCTCTATAAACTTGAAAAGCATACAACTGAAATGGCAGGATTATGTCAGCAAATCATACAGCTTACAGGAGAATTTGAAACAAAATATCTTAAAAAAAACGACTGAGATGGTGGCTAAAATCGGCAGGGGACAAAATTTGACAGGTGTACTTACCTATAATCAACTCAAAGTGGAGAAAGAAAATGCAGAGGTTCTCTTTACCCATAAGATACTGGAAACGCGTGATGGTCATTATTCTGTTACTCAAATGTTCCACTCTTTTGAGCCCTATTTGCTGGCAAATCGCAAAACGGAGAAAACGGTACTGCATATTTCCCTCAATCCCGATCCAATGGACAATGTCAGTGATGAAAAATTTAATGCTATTGCACAGGAGTATATGCAAAAAATGGGATACGGGGAACAGCCTTTCGTAGTGTTCAAGCATACTGATATTGAGCGTACCCACATTCATATCGTTTCGGTTTGCATAGACGAACAAGGCAGGAAGATTTCAGATAGTTATGAGCGTAAACGTTCGATGGATTTATGTCGTGAGCTGGAACGAAAATACGGATTAGCCTGCGCAACAGATGCAGTGAACAAACAAAACGAGAAAGCATTCCGCCCGGTGAATTATAAAACCAATGACATTAAAGGCCAGATCGCTTCGGTGGTACGGTATCTGCCCAAACACTATCAGTTCCAAAGTTTGGGCGAATACAATGCTTTGTTGTCCCTGTTCAATATTACGTCAGAAGAAGTCAAGGGAGAGCTGCACGGGAAGCCTAAACAAGGGCTGATCTATTTTGCACTGAATGAAAATGGTGAAAAATCAAGTAATCCGTTTAAAGCATCTCTTTTTGGAAAAAGCGCAGGATACATTGAGCTTCAAAATCATTTTATAGCATCCAAAGAAGCACTTAAAGAAAGTGATGCGAAACTATCCATCAGGAAAGCAATTGAAACGACTCTGCGATCGACCACTGACGAACTGGACTTTAAAAAACAGCTGACTGAAAAAGGCATTAATGTGATTATTCGCAGAAATGATACCGGACGTATTTATGGAATTACATTCATTGACCACAATTCCAAAACGGTATGGAATGGTTCGCGTTTGAGAAAAGAATTCTCAGCCAATGTATTCAATGACTGGTGGAATAATGGGCTACAACCGGAAGTCAAAAACACTGAGAATACAGAGACAATTTTAACCAAAACAGTATCCGAAAGTTTACCAACTGACAAACCTCACGATTTATTTGATTTTCTAAGTAATCATGGTCCTATGCAATCTGACGATATCCATAGCAGTATAGAAGGTTTTGGTGGGTTATTGCCGGAAGCTCAGGGAGAAGATTACCAAGAACAGGATTTTGCCAATAAGATGAAGAAGAAAAAGAAACGTAAGAGAGGTCAATAGGTTTTGTTGTTCATTATGAACTCCCGATTATGAAGATACTTTCAATCCCCAAGCATAGCTCCAATACAAAACCTTCGTAGCAGTTGGTGTCTTGAACTGATAAATACCATAGATGTATAATGAAAAAAGTATTAATGCTCCCCAACTAAACCCTATACACAATATACCCTGTCTTTCTGTCGGATTGAACATACCAACAACCAATGATTTTACTATAAATGAAGGAACAATACAGCATAATAACACACAGATTACCCACGGTAATATCCATAACTTCCGGTTGTTTGCCTGCAATCCGATGATAGTACCTTTAAAGAAATAAATGATGCAGAAAATAAGATAAGTAAATAATATGGAGAAACCCCAAATTTTGAATTTGTTGGTTTCTTCTCCCCACAACTTTTTCGACAATAAAAATCCGGTATAAAAGAACACGCCAAAAATAGCAGCTATTTTTAAGACGAAAATAAAAACCTCAACGACCACAAACATTATTCCTGTGGCAGATTGACTTTCTCCTCTTTTCCGAGCTATATATTCATCTTCACTTTCTCCCGGATAAGCATCAGGATTATTCCAATTCATACTATTCCTCTTTATAATGTTGATTACTCAAATTGATCAGATAACCCAAAGTCATTTTTAATGATTATAAATTTAATAAAAAAATAGTTGTAAAATCTAAATCTGATTGGAACCACTTAACGCCAAACACTGCCACGCACCTCCAATGCCTACCACATTTTTATAGCCACGCTGCACACTCTTTAAATTCACGCCCGAACATTTAATAATTAGAAAATGCAGGGAGAAGATGACTTAAGGGGATTAGCTAAGATTATGGAGTTTATGCGTGCCGTAAGTATTTTATTAGTACTGATGCACTGCTATTGGTTTTGTTACGAGTTCTTCAAAGAAGAACAATGGACATTATCTATTATTGATAAAATATTGAGCAACTTTCAGCGAACGGCTGGGCTGTTTTCGCATACGTTGTATACGAAACTATTTGCTTTGGTTCTTCTGGCATTAAGTTGTTTGGGCAGTAAGGGAGTGAAAAACGAAAAGATAACCTGGAGAAAAATCTATATAGCGCTCACAATAGGTTTTGTTTTTTTCTTTCTCAATACTCCATTACTCAGATTGCCTGTAGAAATGGCCACATTTTTATATGTTTTCACCTTGAGTCTGGGGTATATCGCCCTGCTGATGGCAGGTGTATGGATGAGCAGGTTACTCAAAAATAGCCTTATGGATGATGTCTTTAACACTGAAAATGAAAGTTTCATGCAGGAAACCCAGTTGATGCAAAATGAGTATTCTGTCAATCTGCCAACTAAATTCTGGTATCAAAAAAAACAGCACAATGGTTGGATCAATATTGTAAATCCTTTCCGAGCGACTATCGTATTAGGTACACCCGGTTCCGGTAAATCCTATGCCATTGTAAACAATTACATTAAACAACAAATCGAAAAAGGTTTTTCAATGTATATCTATGATTTCAAGTTTGATGACCTTTCTACCATTGCTTACAACCATCTATTGAAACACACCGACAAATACAAAGTTAAACCAAAGTTTTACGTAATCAATTTTGATGATCCGAGAAAAAGCCACAGATGCAATCCTATCAATCCCGATTTTATGACCGACATATCCGATGCCTATGAATCTGCCTATACCATTATGCTGAATCTAAACCGATCCTGGATACAGAAGCAGGGTGATTTTTTTGTTGAAAGCCCAATTATCCTTCTGGCAGCTATCATTTGGTTTTTGAAGATTTATGATAATGGAAAGTATTGTACTTTTCCTCACGCGATTGAACTGCTCAACAAAAAATATGCAGACGTCTTTACAATCCTGACCACCTATTCCGAATTGGAAAATTATCTTTCCCCATTTATGGATGCCTGGCAGGGAGGCGCTCAAGACCAGTTACAGGGACAGATTGCTTCTGCTAAAATTCCCTTGTCAAGGATGATTTCGCCGCAGTTGTACTGGGTGATGACAGGCGATGATTTTTCGCTGGATATTAATAATCCCAAAGAGCCTAAAATCCTTTGTGTAGGCAATAATCCCGATAGGCAAAATATTTATTCCGCTGCCCTGGGATTGTACAATTCCAGAATTGTAAAACTCATCAATAAAAAAGGACAGCTCAAAAGTTCGGTAATCATAGACGAATTGCCCACAATATATTTTCGCGGGCTGGACAATCTGATTGCCACTGCACGTAGCAATAAGGTAGCTGTATGTTTGGGGTTTCAGGATTATTCACAATTGACAAGAGATTATGGGGATAAGGAGAGTAAAGTAATTCAAAATACTGTAGGGAATATTTTTAGCGGACAGGTTGTAGGTGAAACTGCAAAAAGCCTGTCGGAACGTTTTGGTAAAATATTGCAGCGACGTCAAAGTATGACGATCAATCGGAATGATAAATCAACTTCCATTTCCACACAATTAGAAAGCCTTATACCGGCTTCCAAAATCTCTACCCTGACACAGGGAATGTTTGTAGGTGCCGTTTCGGATAATTTTGATGAACGTATCGAGCAAAAGATTTTTCATGCGGAGATTGTTGTAGATAATGAAAAAGTTGCTGCTGAAACCAAAACGTATCAGAAAATCCCGGAGATACTTTCTTTTGTAAATGAGCAGGGAGAAGATATGATGAAGGCTGAAATTGAAGCCAACTACAAACAAATCAAACAGGATATTATTGGTATAGTGTCGGATGAAATCGAGCGAATTAAAAATGATCCGGACCTGCAACATTTGGTACCAAAAACAAATGATAAAAAAGGCGATACTACCAAATAAACACACTTTTTTAAGAACTGCAATCAGGAGATTTTCAGTTTCTGAAGAGTCTGTGATGTTTGATCTTCTTGCGGTTTTTGTTCGGAGCCTTGTACTGGTTGTTCCGGAGTAATTGATAGTTGTATTTCCCTTTCCAGTGCTGCCAATTCGTTTTTTAATTCCCCCAATGCATTTTCTTTAGTCCATACAGTGCTTACTACTTCTTCAAGGACAGGGATGTCTTTTTCAATCTCACTTATTTTCTTCTGTTCCAGTTGGATCAATCCCGGTAGTTTCTCCAGTGCATTTAAAAAGTTCATCGATGCCAGTTTAGGATCGGTCGCCATCTGTCCATTGTTATGGGTGTATTTGATATTGCCTTCTCCCTTTATGAAGAAGCGATTATCCCTGATAGTAATCCCTTCTTTTTGCGAAACCTCTGTTTTTACCAAAAGTGTAAATCCATACAATATACCGATTTCCTCATACTGTCCCTCTGTATGTGCTTTATCAGCAAGCAGGCTGAGTTTTTGACCAATCTGTTTTATATCCGCATCCCCAGGTAATCCAATGAGTTGGACCGGATTCAATACTGTGCCGTCCTTATTTTTTTGGATGCGTTTTTCAATATTCTGCCAATCGATGGACATTCGCTCCATTAGGGATTTTGCAGATTCAAGGGTTGCCATACTATTTTCCAGCTTATATCTTGACATAGACTTGGAACGCGTGAACGCCTGTCTTTCGCTTTCCAAAGAAGTAATCTTTTTTTCTAACTTGGCTTTCTCCAACAAATCGGTATTGCCGGAAAGAATGGCAACATATTCTGAGAAATTCATTCCCGATTTTTCATCCATACCGCCTTCGTCAATGGTACGCTTACCGAGACTATTGTTTTTGAGCTGATCTATAAATAATTGTTTATTGTGCAACAGGTTAAACTTATAACTGTCCAACGATTTCTCAACTGCATAAATGATAACGTCTACTTTGTTATCTGCAAAATATTTGGCAATCTCATTGCCTTTACGGATGGCTCTGCCGTCCCTCTGCGCCAGATCACTCGGTCTCCAGGGCGTGTCTAAATGATGTACGGCAACCGCACGTTTCTGGGCATTGACTCCCGTTCCCAGCATATCGGTTGATCCGAATAGTATCCTGATTTTTCCTTCGTTCATGGAGCTTATGAACTCCTTGCGCATCTTGTCGGTTTTTGCCTCCTGGATAAAGCGTATTTCATGTGCAGGAATCCCATGATCCTCCACCAGCTTGCGTTTGATTTCCGAGTACACATTCCACTCAACCGGTTTGTAGGTGCCTAAATCAGAGAATACAAACTGGGTTCCTTTTTGTGCATTAAAACGATTGTAATATGCTGCCAGCTTTGCCGCGCAATGGGAGGCTTTACTATCCGGGTGGTCATCGTATTTCTGACTAATCATACGCATGTCTAACGACATCTTACGGGCATAGTCGGTAGCGATTAACATTTTTGCTTTTTCTTCGGAGGCAGACAGCTTTGCTCTTCCCAATAGTGTAGCATCACCCGTTTTGGCAAACTCCATCAATTTTTGGATGAATATCTCCTGCTGTGGGGTTGGTGGAATATTATGCAGTATTTCATTTTTCTGTGGACGATCGATACCAATATCTTTTGCCGTCCGGTAATCTGTAATCTCTGTGTAAAACTGAGCCAGTTCGGGTACTTTGATAAAATATCGGAAGCGTTCTTTCTGAACAATATTATTTGCTACTGAGAATTCATAGTCCGTAGTTTTTCGTGCATAAATAGCTGCCCATGCATCGAAACAGTTAATACCTTGTTTTTCCAATGCCTGTGGGCGCAGATATTTAAACAATAAATAAAGTTCGGTTAGTGAATTGCTGATGGTGGTCCCGGAAAGAAAAGTAGCGCCTAAATCTTTTCCGCTTCGTTCCTGTATGGTGCGAATGGCAAATAGCAGGTTCAATGCCTTTTGGCTTCCCTGCATATTACCGAGTCCCGCAACACGGTCATGGCGGGTATTGAACATCAGGTTTTTGAAACGATGGCTTTCATCCACCAACAAATGGTCAATGCCCATCATCTTAAAATCGACTATATCATCCTTGCGATTTTCAATATCATGCTGAAGTATTTTGAGTTTGACTTCCAGATTTTGTTTTCGTATGATGACTCCCTTGAGCATTGCGCGTGATATTTCTTTTCCCTGTGATTGCAATGCCTCAAGGTTTTCTTCGACACTATCCAGTTCCGTCTGTAATATCTCTTTTTGCATTTCCGGTGATTGTGGAATCATCCCGAATTGGTCATGGGTCAGGATAATACAATCCCAATTGTTGTTTTTAATCTCTCCGAAAATACGCAGACGTTTTTGAGGTGTAAAATCTTCTTTCCCCGGATATAATATTTTAGCATGCGGATACGCTATGCGGTAATTTTCGGCTATTTCGTGAACATTGGCTTTTAGTCCAATAATCATCGGTTTATGCGCCAATCCCAAGCGTTTCATTTCCTGTGCGGCAATACACATAATGAGTGTTTTTCCCGCGCCAACTTCATGATCGCATATTGCTCCTCCGTTTAGTTTGATCATCCATACCGCATCCTTCTGGCTGGAATACAAATCTTCTATGCCCAAAGCTTTTCTGTCCAGGCCAGGAAAGTCCTGATGGCTGCCGTCATATTGTGGACGGACAAAACAGTTAAAGGTGTCATTGTATTTATCGGTGAGACGTTTCTTAAATTCATCGTTTTGAGCAAAGAGCCATTCAGAAAATGCTTTACGGATTTCATCAATCTTAGTATTAGCCATCTGGATGGCTTCCATATCACGCACCTTTATTTCCTGGTCGCCATGCATTACTTTTTTGGTAATGTCCGGTGTGGTATTGACCAAGCCATGTTTAAGCAACGTAATTCCGTCATAAGACCGGCTTTGAGATTTTATAGCATACTTCTCCGTTATATGGATATTTTTGGTATCACAATTAATTGAAAAGTCATCCGTATTCTCCGTGTAATAGATCCGTACAGCGGTATCAAACAAATGAGAAGCAAAATGGTTGTAAATACCCGTGGGTATCCAGCGCTCGCCTAAATTAAAATCCAGTTCTTCAAATTCAATGCGTCTCGGAACAGCTTGCTGCAGAGCGGACAGACTATCTCTGGCTTGCAGATCTTCAGGGTTTAATTCTAAATAGTCCTTTATTGTCTGGGTTTTTTCCACCACATTTCCTGAAATCCATCGCTCTGATATTTCATATGCTTTTTCTAAAGGGTTATAAAAAATGCGTCCTTTCAGGGTCTCTTTCAGATTATCAACTGATAATTCGCTGATTTGCGACATATAATCCAAATTCACAGTCCCATACTTGTTGAGTGATGCCGCTAATGCCTCATCAGGATTATCGGTGGATAGCGTACTAACGGAAAAACTAACTGGGTGGTGGAAGATATCCGATTTGTGAACCACACCGCCAACCACGCGTTCCAGATAAGGGATTTCGTTTCCTGCACTATCGGTTTTGATAAGCTGGATGTTCTCGGCGCTGTTCAGGCTTCCAAATCTTTTGACAAAAGCGCCATACAAACGGTTGAATGTTTCTCTTTCTTCCTTATGTTCGGTCTGCTTTTCAGTTTCTTTCTGGTATAAGTCAAAATAGACATCTCTTATGGAAACATAAGCCTCAGCTCTTGCTTTTTGGATTGGCGTTAAGTGTAGGGGAAGGAATATTGCCTGCCTGTTGTCGTTATCGAAGTCTTTTAGATAACCAATATGGCCTTTATCAATAACAAGGCATTCTTTACGGTGGAATGGCTGGATTTTTCCCGTATAAATAGTGGGAGCTGGAATTTCATTGATTACCGGAGTTGCTTGATTTTGACCGTTACCGTTCGTACCTGAAAATAAATCCCCAATCAAAGCCTGTTTATTGCGATTGTGAGGAGTAGTGGAAGCCAGTGGCGTGTAGAGCTGCTGCGCTCCGCTGAACAAATTTCCCTGATGGCCATTTATTGCCTTTTTCCTTTGGGAAGTTGGCTTTTTGGTTTTGACAGGACTGGCTGTGGCCACGGTTTGTACTTCATTTTCAAAAAGGTCAAACAAGCTCAACTGAACATCATTGACATTGCTTTTTTTTGGGGTAAATGAATCCTGTTGTCTCTGTTTTATTGTTTGTTCTTCTGCCACAGTAGGCATAAGCTTTGGCTCATCCGGAATATGCAATGTAGTATCCATGTTATGTTGCCCGTTGTACAATCCAATATCAAAACGGATAGCAAAGTCGGCAGTAAGTATCTCTTTGAGGTCTCTGGCTATGCCTTTTATACCGTCCTGATGCTCATAGATCCACGTGGGCTTCCCGTATATATCGGTACCTTTGTGCAAAGAGGTATGCACGACACGTTGCAGATTTTCAAATAGTGTATTATTGATGGTGTTATCCGAGGTTATATAGGTTTGGCAGAAACGATTTTCCAGTTCGGATAACCCTTGCTTCCCAGTGTTCTTTTGCAAGATTATCAAGTCACTTCCCACTTCAGTTCCGGCATAATCCGTAAAGAGGTTATTTGGCAAGCGTATGGCTGAGATCAGGTTGCAGTTTTGCATCAAAGCCTGACGTATTGCTCCATTTTTGGTACTGTTAAGAACTCCCTGTGAGGTAATAAATGCCAATATTCCACCATCACGAAGCATATCTACTCCCTTTAAAAAGAAATAATTGTGAATGCTTCGGGCAGCTTGTACGCGAGCCAGATTTTTGCTGCGTATATAAGAAAGGTCAAATATGGAGGTGTCACCAAATGGAATATTGCTGGCAATTACGTCATAACTTTCTTTCTCTCTATCCGGGATTTCTTCAAATCCCGTAATGCGGATGCTGCTATCTGGATTGAGTTGTTTTAATACTTTGCCTGTAAGCAACTCCTTTTCGTATGCTGTTATTTGTGATACCCCATCATTTTTAAAGGCGTCAATAAATGCCCCTATTCCTGCCGATGGTTCTAAAAATCGTCGGATACTTATTCCGTTTCCCTTTATCGAGTCTACTATGGCTTCAATTACGGGAGGCGGGGTGTAAAAAGCCGTCAATACAGAGCTTCTCATGCTATCCACATATTGGCGGTATTGCTTTTCATCTGCAGCGTTTTCACGTAAGAGTTGGTGAAGCTCTTGGGTATGGGAAAATAAATCCTGTTCGGATTTTACCCATTTCCCGATGCCGCCGGGCGTATCAACAGGATTGAGCACAAATTTAAGGCCACCAAAACCACTGTAAAGCATCATTTGCTGTCGTTCGGTTTCGGTAGCTTGGCGTTTCTCTTGTTCTAAGCGAAAAGCAGTTCGTAACGCTTCGATATTGTGTTTAAGATGTTCTTTTTTACTGAAGGCCATTTTGCTCGATCCAGATTTGAATGGTTCCTACCAGTTCAGTATAGAGCAAGTCAAATTCGGGACTGTCAGCAAAATCATCGGATAGTTTATATCCAGCAAAGACAGCTTTGCAAACAGGCATCATCTTCAGAGCAAAGGGGAGGAGTTCTTCATCTACCATCAACGTATCAAACTCATTGCATACAACTTGAAACACTGTATCAAATTTTGAAAAGTGTAATCCTTTAAACAATATATACTGGGCAATCTCATTGCATTGTTCAATTGTATTGCCAGCCATAAAGGCATCATTATATGATTTTGCTGCTATTCGGCCACGTCTGTCAATAAATTCTTTATTTCCGGATAGCTCCGGAAAACTCGTGTTGAGTAATTCCTTTAATCTCAGTGAGTAATAGGATATTTTATTTTCTGCTACCATAATTGTTTTTATAAGATGATTGTAAATTTACTTCATTAGAAAGCAGGAATAAAAATAAAGAGATGGATAGTATTGAAGATTCTTAAGGCATTATTTGACGGGAAAAGGCTTTAATTGGCATTTTTATTTTGTATTGTACCCATCAATTCCATTGAAAAATAGAGTCTTGAATATGGGAGAAATTGATTGCTATGCATATAGATGGAAAAGCATTTGGTGCAAAACTAAAACAAGGAATTAAGCCTAAATAAGTTTATAGCCTAGGTATTCTTGCTAATCAACAAAAATTATCATCTTGTGAATTGAATGAATTATGGAAAAAAGAATACGGTTATTAATAAATTGTTAAGTTTTGAAATAATATTTTTTTTAAAATCAAATACATCGTAATATTGCAATATAAATATAATACTATGGGAGCAACAAAAACAGACAGCTTTACAGATAAGCAAAATGAGTTGGCCATTTTAGCCAAAGCACTCGGGCATCCCGCACGTATAGCCATTATTGAGTATTTACTCAAAGTAGATAGTTGTATTTGTGGTGATATTGTAAATGAGCTGCCACTGGCACAGCCTACGGTTTCACAACACTTAAAAGAGCTGAAAAATGCTGGAATAATCAAAGGAAACTTAGAAGGAAATTCAATTTGTTATTGTATCAACGAACCGGGTTTTGAATTAATAAAAGGTTTTTTCCAAGACATCACAAAACATTTAGATAAAAAGAAAAACGACTGTTGTTAAATTTTTAAATAAAAACGCTATGAAACTATCACAAGTAAAAAACATTTTGAAGTCGGTTGAAGCTGTAAACTTCATCTTGGCTGACGGAACTTCAGTGCCAGAACATTTTCACGTAACCGAAGTGGGTTTAATTACCAAAAACTTTATTGATTGCGGAGGAACTGTTCGAAAAGAAACTGTGGTTAACTTCCAGTTATGGGATGCCAACGATTTTGAACATCGATTGAAGCCTCAAAAATTACTCAACATTATTGAGCTATCGGAGAAAGTGCTGGGAATAGAAGATTTTGAAATCGAAGTGGAATATCAGGCACAAACCATTGGTAAATACGATTTGGATTTCAATGGAAACGATTTTGTTTTACTAGACAAAAAGACTGCCTGTTTGGCTCAAGACCAATGTGGCATTCCATCAGAAAAGCCGAAAGTGAGATTATCCGATATGAATAATGAAGTCAGCTGCTGCACTCCCGGTGGAAGCTGCTGCTAATTTTAAACTATAAAAACTGATATAAAATGATCTTAACTAAAACAAACGTTTTTCCTGAGATTGCAGCTGTAATCAATACTTTTAATTTCGAAAGCATTACTGCAGAACGTAGAATTATTTTGCAGCCGCTTGTCGATTATATACAAAGTAAAGCTGCCAATAAGCAGGAAATAAGACTAAACTTAATTTGCACTCATAATTCAAGAAGAAGCCATTTGTCTCAAGTCTGGGCACAAACAGCTGCTGCATATTATGATATAAAAAATGTGTTTTGCTATTCTGGCGGTACAGAAGCGACAGCGATGTTCCCTATGGTATCTAAAACACTTGCAAAGCAAGGATTTGAAATAAAAACTATTGCTGAAGGAAGTAATCCAATATATACTATAAAATATGCTGAGAATGAGCATCCAGTTATTGGTTTTTCTAAAACGTATGATGACAATTTTAATCCGCAAGATGAATTTGTTGCCATTATGACCTGTTCACAAGCCGATGGGGGATGTCCTTTTATTGCCGGAGCTGAAAAACGTATTCCAATTACTTTTGAAGATCCAAAAGCATTTGACAATACACCACAGCAAGCAGAAAAATACGAAGAGAGAAGTTTTCAAATAGCAACCGAAATGTTTTATGTTTTTTTACAAATTAAAAAATAAGTATGTCAGCAAATAATTGTGCACCAGTAGTAGAACGTAAAAAATTAGGTTTTCTAGATCGTTTTTTAACCCTTTGGATATTCTTGGCAATGGCAATTGGAGTTTCAATAGGCTATTTCATTCCGTCCAGTAGCGGGTTTATCAATTCTTTTTCAAGTGGTACAACTAATATTCCTTTAGCCATCGGATTAATCCTGATGATGTATCCACCATTAGCCAAAGTAAAATACGAACAAATGGGCGAAGTATTCAAAAATACAAAAGTGTTGGGTGCTTCATTATTTCTAAATTGGATTGTTGGCCCAATATTAATGTTTTCTTTGGCATTATTGTTCCTTAATGGATATCCTGAATATATGATTGGAGTAATCCTGATTGGATTAGCACGTTGTATCGCAATGGTAGTCGTGTGGAATGATCTAGCCGACGGAAATAGAGAATATGCAGCAGGATTAATCGCTCTAAACAGTATTTTTCAGGTATTCCTTTATAGTGTTTATGCTTATGTTTTTATAACGATTTTACCGCCATACTTCGGTTATACCGGTTTCAATGTAAACATCAGTATAGGTCAAATTGCCGAAAGCGTGGGTATTTACTTAGGAATTCCTTTTGCACTGGGAATAATCAGCCGTTACGGTCTTATCAAACTCAAAGGCGAGGAATGGTTTCAAACCAAATATGTTCCTTTTATCTCACCAATCACGCTTATAGCATTACTATTTACCATCATATTAATGTTCAGTCTGAAAGGCGAATTGATTATTCAAATACCGATGGATGTTGTACGAATAGCCATTCCTTTAGTAATATATTTTACACTAATGTTTGTGATTAGTTTCTTCGTTGGAAAATACTTTGGTGCCGATTATTCGAAATCAACCGCTATAGCATTTACAGCAACTGGAAACAATTTTGAATTAGCCATTGCAGTTGCCATCGGAGTTTTTGGTATTAATAGTGGTCAAGCCTTTGCAGGTGTAATTGGGCCATTAGTTGAAGTGCCAGCACTTATTGCATTAGTAAATGTTGCTTTTTGGTTTAGAAGGAAATACTATACTATAAAAGCATAATTTTTTTTAAAGTCAGTAAAAATTTAAAACAAATAAATTATGAGAATAGCTTTATTTAGCGATATCCACGCAAACCTTCCAGCTTTGGAAGCTTTTTTTAAAGATATAGAAATAACAAAACCAGATGCGGTTTATTGTTTAGGAGATTTGGTTGGATACAATATCTGGCCAAACGAGGTTATCAATGAGATAAGAAAAAGAGGTATTCCAACCATAGCAGGAAACTATGATTTTGGTATCGGAAGAACCAGTAATGATTGTGGCTGCGCATACAAAACAGATGATGAAAAAGCCAATGGTGCAATTTCAATATCGTTTACAAATTCACTTGTGAAGGATAAGGAGAGGCTTTACCTGCGCTCACTTCCAGCTCATATTAAATTAGAATTCCAACTCAATAATGACAAGCTCAACCTGTTGCTTGTACATGGAAGTCCAAGAAAAATTAATGAATATCTTTTTGAAGATCGGGATGAAAAAAGCATGTTACGTATTATGGGAAATGCTGATGCTGACATTATGTGCTTTGGACATACTCATAAGCCTTATCATAGAGTAATGAATGATGGCAAGGACGAAGATGATCACTTCAGACATGCCATTAATATTGGCTCTGTAGGAAAGCCGAAAGATGGTGATCCAAGAGGTGGCTACGTAATGCTAACCATAAATGAAAACAGCTCTGTCAAAGATAAGAATAGCATCTCGACAGAATTTATTCGCTTTGAATATGATGTCGAAAAAGCTGCAAAAGCTGTTGAAGACAGCCCATTGCCAAATGCTTATGCTGAAAGTTTAAGAAAAGGAATATAACCGATGAGAGTTGCTATAATATCAGATATTCATGCCAATTTTCCTGCATTGGAAGAAACATTAAAAAGCATAGAACACCAGAATATTGATGCTGTTTATTGTTTAGGGGATTTGGTAGGTTATAATTTATGGCCAAATGCGGTAATCAATGAAATCCGTAAGAGGCATATCCCTACTTTAGCTGGAAATCATGACGTAAAAGCTGTGGATATAAATAATAAGGGATCAAAAGATTCTGAAAGTTATGCGTATCAAATAGTTGGTAAAGAGCAAATAGAGTATCTTTCAGCTCTGCCTGCACATATAAAATTGGAATATCAGGTAATTAATAAGCTGATTATGGTATTAATGGTGCATGGCAGTCCATACAGCAATAAGGAATACTTACTTGAAGATAAAAACGAAAAAGACTTCACTAATATGTTCCTTGACTGTGGAGCTGATATCATTATTTGCGGACATTCTCATAAACCTTATCATCGGGTATTGGAAAATCCTGATAAATTAGGGAGTTATTTTCACGCTGTTAATGTGGGATCTGTGGGTAAGCCCAAAGATGGAAATCCAAAATGCTGTTATGCGGTAATGACCATCAATAAAAACAGTAATTTCTCAAAAAAAAAGGGTATCCAGGTAGAATTTATCCGAGTGAGATATGATATTGAAAAAGCGGCTAAAGCCATTGAAGAAAGTGATTTGCCAAACAGTTATGCGCAAATGTTAAGAAAAGCATATTAACTTTGTCCATATAAAATCTGCTATGGAAAGTTTAAAAACGTTTTTGCGTACAATTACCTATATTAGTGATGCTGACTTTGAAAATACGATTGGGTATTTTAAGAGTCAGCATTTAGCTAAAAATAGCTATTTTGTATTACCCGGAAAAATATGCCAACAAGTTGCTTTTATAAAGAAAGGAACGCTTAGAACTTATTATTTAAACCAAAATGCCGAGGAGGTAACGTCTTGTTTTTGCATTGAGAATAACTTGACTACTTCATATAAAAGTTTCATTTTACAGCAACATTCAGAACTTGCTATCCAGGCTATTGAAGATGCTGAGCTTTTAGTTATTGACTATGCCGATCTACAGAAACTATATCAGCAAAGCGTGGTTTGGCAGAATATTGGCAGAACAATAGCTGAAAGACAATATATTGTAATGGAACAGTATGCGAGTGTTCTATGCAATGAAACAGCAAAAGAGAAGTATTTGCGTTTGCTCAAAGAACAGCCGTCTATTTTAAACAAAGCATCCATAAATGACATTGCCACTTATCTTGGTGTAACCCGCAGAACACTCAGCCGGATTAGAAAAGAAATTACACAATAACATTTGAGGACATTTGTCCTTACACATATAATAGCTGTCCATTACTTTTGTTTCATATTAAACTCAAAAACAAATGGAGACAGCGATTATCATTACATCTATTTTACTAATATTATTTTCGGTTTTGGCTTTCTATGACGGATTTTATCTACATATTTTCAGGTATAAGCTTCACAATCAATCGGAAAGTAAAGCAGAACATTATACACATACCATAAGAGCAGTATTCTTTCCTGTAATTCTATACTTTGTCTTCTTAAAACAAGATTGCGTTACAAGTTTTACGATTGGTTTGACAATTGTAGCTTTTGATATCCTTGTGATGGCAGTTGATGCTTTTATAGAAAAAGACAGCAGAGAATTTATGGGTGGACTCCCTCGCTGGGAATATATACTTCATCTATTTGTCAATGGATTTCATTTTGCTTCAATTGCAGTTTATCTGTCCATTAAGCTGAATATTAAAAATGGTGAAATAGCCGTTTTGCCTAATATCGATCAATATCAAAACTATCAAATATTTAATGCAATAATTGCTAATCTTTTGCCTGGCGCTATTCTCATTGCACTTCTGCATCTGTTTTTATGCATACCAAAAACAAGATATGTCTGGGATAACTTAAGAGCCAAAATTCAATGTTGTTGATTTTTTTTAAAGCAATCTTAATAGAAGAATAGTGAAATTGACCACTGTAATTTGATTTTAAAGGTGGGTGAAAATTTTAGAATAAACTGACTGTCTGTTTTTTATTCTAAAGTTATATTATAAGTATTGATATTGCAATGCTTTATACAAGTATTACATGTCCTTCTCATCATTTAACTCTACTTCATCTGGTTTTTTAAAGTAGTTTAATTCCTTTTCAATTTTCTTTTCATCTTTCCAATTTTGCTTTATTAGTATAACAATTAATACAATAGCACCAATAAAGACTATCGATAATATAAACCAATTGATTTCCATAAGATTTAAATTTAATGTTATATTTTGTTGAGAATTAAACGAAATTAAATAAGTTGTCCCATTTTCAAGATAATCCATTGTATAAAGTAAGTGAGAAAATCTCATCCTAACTTACGACTTGGGTAGCTGTCTTATTTTGTAGTTTATTTTCATTTTTGAATAATATATTTTTAAAAACAAATCTAGTTTTCATGATAATTTATATCACATAAAGATAATCATAAATAATATATTTAAAACATAATATATTGACAATAAGATATTTGTGTGTAATTATTATAAACTGGAATCAAAATGAATCTATTGGAGTAACAGAAGATCTACTATATGCAGTAGACACCCATCTTTAATGGACTGATTTATATTTTTACTTAGTGACTATATACTTCAATGTACAATCTGAAAAAACACAAAATTTAGTTTGGAATAACTTTTCTTGGTAATTTGTAGTACATTTATCTTAGTCTATCTTCTTTTCAAAAGAATATTTTAAAATGGTATCATATGCTAGCAAGAACAATTGAAACACTAAAATACTCACTATTGGAATATCGTTTTTATTTCCTTAGTATCACATTACTATTGGCTCTTTTGATTTATAATCATAAAGAAACTCTCGCTTTGGAGAAAGAACTCGTCCGAATAGACAAACAACTTAACATGAATAAAGTCACTTTCGAAAGAAGGCAAAAGGAATATAATGAAAAAGCAAAACAGCAGCAAGCAAAACTTGAACGTATGCTAAAAGAGATTAATTCACATAAATAGGAATATTCTAAAAAGACCTCGGTATCTTCCTGTTTTATTTTCTTCCAACTCCCATTATAATACCTCTCCCTCAATTGCTTATAAATGTTCCCTCTCAGTGAAAGTCCCACAAACCACACTACAACAATCCCGATTATTTCATACATTCCATTCCTCAAAGATAGAACGGATGGTAAGCTACTCTTTCATCATAAAGTCAGTTACGCCTGAATTGATAGGCTTTATAGCGGATTTGATAGATTCTTACTAAGAGCAAAAAAAGAGGCACATTTGCCTCTTGATAATCTCTTCAAAACCTGTCTGTAACTCTATAGAAGCCGACTCTTAACCGTTCCGTTCAACTCAGGTTTCATTGTTCGTGCTACGTACGCAACGAAACCTTTGCTGTTAATGGTTACCTTCTTTCAATAGTGATACAATGTTCATTATTTTGCAAAATCCACAAAACTAAACCACTATGGACTTTCAGTCCATAGTGGTTTAGCTTCCACAAAAAATGAGAAGTAAATGTTAATAAAAATTGTTGCTATTCCAGTAATTATAAATGTGACATTTGCACCAAATTGATACCAAATTAAGCCTGCTAATGAACTCGCTAACATTGTACAAATACTTTGAAAACCTGAATAGGTTCCGATTGCTGTTGCAGTATCTTTTCTGTCGGAAATATTACTAATCCAAGCTTTGGAAATCCCCTCAGTAGCTGCTGCATAAACTCCATAAATAAAGAACAGCATTGCAATAGCATAAATATTAGTACTGAAAGCCATCCCAAAATATACGATTGAAAATAAAAAAAGTCCAAATAGAAACATTTTCTTTAATCCTATTTTGTCTGCAAAAATTCCTATTGGAAATGCGCAAAGCGCATAAACCAAATTGTAAAAATTATAAACCCCAATTACTGCCGTATCAGTTAGCCCTGCCTGTTTTGCTTTTAGTAACAAGAAAATATCTGAACTATTGAATAATGTAAATGCCAGCAACCCGATTACTAATTTTCGATACTGTAACGGACTTGTTTTCCAATAATTTAGAAAGGAGAACAAAGGTGTCGGTTTGCTTTCTATTGGATGGGCTTTAGTTTTGTCTTTCAAAAAAAAGGAAGCCAAAACCGCAAGTAGCCCAGGAATAAAAGCGACATAAAAAAGTGTTTTGTAATCCTGTGGATAAAAGTATAGATACACTAATGCTATTGCGGGTCCTAGAACTGCCCCAAAAGTATCCATTGATCGATGAAAACCAAAGATTTTTCCTTTGTTCTCTGATGTTGCCTCATCCGATAAAATAGCATCTCTTGCACCTGTGCGAATCCCTTTCCCGAAGCGGTCAATAGCTCGTGCAAAGAAAATCCAAAGTGGAAAAATAAAAACTGCCATCATTGGTTTTTGAAATAGTGCTTAAAGCATAACCGAGTTGAACAAACGGAACACGTTTTCCGGAATTGTCCGATAATTGTCCGAAATATCCTTTGCTTAAACCTGCCAAAGCTTCTGCAAAACCTTCCAAAACACCGATTAATACAATAGAAAATCCGATTGTTTTTAAATAAATTGGCATTATTGGGTAAAGCATTTCGCTTGCCGTATCGGTAAACAAACTGACTATGGATAATATCCAGACGGTTCGTGTTATTATTATTGTTTTCATTTATTTTTTTTACAGCTTAATTTTAATTCCACCGTTCAATATAAATCCGTCTGTTGGCGTATAAACTTCTCTAAATTGTGGATTCTGAATTGTTCCCGAATACATATTTTCCCATTTCGATTGTCGACTGTCCAAAAAGTTTTCAAGGTTCAAGAATAAGCTAAAATACTTGAATTTGTATTCTCCTGAAACCCCCATAACCCAATAATCCCTAACTTTTTCGTTGTTTGTCAAATATTGATTTCCAACATAAAAAACCTCATAAGCGATTCGCAATTTTTCTTCCCATTCATACATTACGTTTGCGTTTATCCTATGTTTTGCGGTTAATGGATTTACGGTTGAATTATTATCGAAATTTTTCTGAGCATCAATGTAAGTGTAACCAATGTAACAATAAATGTATTCAAAACGGAGTTTTACGTTTGTTTCAAAACCTTTGGTTTCTATATTTCCGTTGGCATTTTCAAAGGCATAATTTACTGTCAGCGGAACCGGATTAAGAACCAAAGGGTTTTTGATAATGGTGTAAAAAAACATTTGGTTAATGGCAAAACTTACCTCGTCAAAAATGGTAGTTTTGTAATTGACATCAGCATTTAATCCATACGATTTTTCAGGATTGACTTTTGAAAAGTCAAATGAATTTATATTTTGAAATGCTTTTTCTTCGGTTTCTTCCGAGAAAATGGTTGGTGATTTGTAACCTAAACCACCGCCAAATCGTGAAGATAATTTTTCGTTGATTTTATACAATAATGACAAACGAGGCAAAACAAAAACATTGCTTCTGTTTGTAATGTCTAAACGTAAACCGCTTTCCAAAATAAATTTTTCGGTTATGTTCAGATTGTTTTGAGCAAAAATACCAAAGGCAGCATTGTAATAATCTAATTTGTCGGCGACTAAATTAATTTGTTTGAAATTATCCGAAACTAAATTCGCTCCCAAATTCCATTCTGATTTTTCGTTTGGAATCAGATAATTGGCTTCTGTAAAAGTGGCTACTTGTTGCCCTTCAAAATTATAAGTTTGTTTTTCTATTTTTCGGTTAAAATATCCAACGCTATTTTTAATTGTCAATATATTTTTATTGTCAAATGTTTTTTCAAATTTTGCTTGTGTCGAATATCGGTTACTGTTATTTCGCTCAAAAAACGTATGTGTAGCATCTGTATTATTATCAATCACTTCCATATCTCCACCTATCCGTTTTTCAAATCCTGCGTTAACACCTAAGCTAAATGTTGTTTTTTCATTTGGATAATAGAAAAATTTTGGACTTATGGTATATCTTTCGAATTTTGGTATATCTGAAAAACCGTCATTATTTACATCGTATGCTTTTTGGGAATTACTTGAAGCATAAATTGTAAGTCCTGATTTCTTGTATTTTTCAGCATAAAAACCGCTTAAATCCAACGCTTGCGTTTGATTTATGTTTGCCAAAAATGAAATTTCTCTTGTGTCAGTTGGTTCTTTTGTAATCAAGTTTATCAATCCCGCAATGGCTCCGCCGCCATAAAGTGTTGAAGTGGAACCTTTGATTACTTCTACGCGTTTTAAATTCAAAGGAGGAATTTGCAAGATACTCAAACCACTTGCAAAACCTGAATACAATGGAAATCCGTCTTGTAAAAGTTGCGTATATTTCCCGTCTAATCCTTGAATGCGGATACTTGCACTTCCCGAAACTTGGGAAGTTTGTTGCGTTTGAATTCCCGTGCTTTCGGTAAGCAACATTTTGATATTCCCCGGTTGCATCGAGGATTTTTCGTCTAATTCGCCCGCTGCAATCGCTTCGATCCGAGTCGGAGTGTTTTTTATTGTTCGGCTACTTCTTGTTGAAGTAACTTTAACTTCTTCCAATTCTTCCGATGTTGGTTCAAGAAATATTACAATGGTTTCATTTTGAGGAAATAAAATGTTTCTTTCAATTTTTCGGTAACCAAAAGAACTGAAAACAATGGTTTGTTTACCGTTGGGAATGTTTTCAATTACTACAAAACCTTTTTCGTCAGAAGTGGAACCGTTTTGAGTTCCTTTTAGAAATACAGAAACGCTATCGAGTGCTTCTTTTGTTTTTTCATCTTTGATGATTGCTTTAAAAGTGTTTTGGGCGGTTGCTAAAATTGGAAATAGCAAAAGAATGAATATTATTTTTTTCATTTTGGATTTAAATAGAATTGTTCTGAAATAGTAAAATTGACAACTGCGTAGCAATTGCCGAAAACGTTAAATCAGAAAATCATCAAATCAAGTAAGAAGAATACAGAATAAAAAGCTTATCCCGTTTTGGAAAGAAAGAGCTTTTGTAGAATGAATTGCATTTAGATGCAGGTAGAATTGCACTTAAATGGAATTGGATTGGTGTATCACAATTAATGTCGCAATGCGGAATACTTTGTGTTACACTGTTTGCACAGATTTGGTTACTAAATTGTTGAATATAGGCGTGACTTTCATTTTCAAAATTAGCCTTCTCCTCGGTATCCGAAAATTCAAATACGGTGTTGACATAGCAACACGATATCAGAATTAGAAGTACTATTTTAATGCATCCTTTCATCGTCGCAAATGTACAAACAATAATTTTATTTTGTTGGCAATTGATGTAGTCTTTGTCTGTTAGTGACTTATTCATTTATGCCTGTTTCCGGCAAAGTGTTAGAAATAAACAACGACCTCAACAACGAACCAACTTTACTAAACACCGACCCTTTCGAAAATGGTTGGATGTTAAAAGTGCAGTTGTCTGATAATACCGAATTAGACAAATTATTTTCAGTTGAACAATACAAAGAAAAAGTAGAAAACTAAATTTCCATAAAATATTAAAAAAGGATGTTTGTTGTAAAATGAACTGCCCCCAAATAGTGTCTTTTTGGGTGCAGTCTATAAAAGACAAACATCCTTTTTTATTTGCTCACAATTATTAAGTCTAAATTGAAGTAATTTTTTTCCTTTCATTTTTAAATAAAATGAAACCTAATAATGATAACGCTAACTGAAATATTGAAAAAATAATTAAAGCTTGGATTAAACCAAAATTAAGTAACAAACCAAATAAATAACTTCCTAAACCAAACCCTAAAAAAAGCATAAATACATTTAAACTCATTGCTTGTCCACTTCTTTCTTTCCCTACTTGTGTAATGATTCCTGCAAGTAGTGGTTGTGTTAAATCATAACCCATTGATAAAAAGGTTACAGCTAATACAGCAATACCTAATGGTATATTAAATACAAGTAAAATAGCAGACAATCCGCTTAAAGCTAATCCAAAAGGCAATAATTTCCATCTCCCATATTTATCAGCTAATTTACCTATGTAAGGTCCTAACAAAAATCCTGGTATACCATAACCTAACAGTGCCAACCCAATTTCTAAACCATTTAAATTGAATGTTTTTTGAAAGTAAAAACCTAACCATGTAAAAACACCCGCATGAAAAATTGCATTAAAGAATACAAAAACATATGCTATTATACCTCTTTGTGATGATAATAATTGTTTATATCCATTAAAAACTATAGGCAATGTCAACTGAAGTTTTGTTCGTTTAGGAATTTGTATTTTTTGGTAAATATTATATAATATTACACCTATAATTGCGGCTATTATTGATACCCCAATGAACAACATTTTCCACCCAACAAATGGCTCAAGTATTACTCCTAATGATGAGCCAAATGCTCCGCCACCAGCCATTGCTCCAAAAAGCCATCCAAGCGACCGTCCTCTTTCTTCAAAAGAATAACTTTGTCCTATCCATGCCAATGAAAGAGGCACGACACCACTAGCGCCAATTCCAGTAATAAAACGCCAAATGATCAATTGATTTATTGATTGTGAAAATGCAGTTAAGGCCGTCAATACAGAAAAGGCAAATAGTGAAGTAATTATAATCCCTTTCGTCCCTAATTTATCTGCAAGCAATCCATAGAAAAGTGTTGATATACCATAAGGAATAAGATATGCTGTTACTGTTAAACCAACAGTTTGTTCAGAAGTTTTAAAAAACGTTGAAAGGCTAGGTATCAATGGCGCTACCATGTATAATTGAAAAAAAATTATAAATGTTGCAGCCGATAATGTATAAAGTAAATACTGTCGCTCTTTATTCTGTAAATTATCCATTGTTTGTTTTGTATTTTTTTATTTCAATTTCATTTCTTTCTTTCTTTGCCATGGTAGTTATATTCTGGCGACAATGTATGTTTAGTTTATGATTACAACTTTTTCACAATTGCATAGATGGACATTTTACCGTTCCGTAACTACAATAAACGCAACAATCTCCCTGCCTTGGTTTTAAAACTGTTTTACAGTTTTCACATTCATAAAAAAATTCACAGGCCTCATGAGGCATTATTTCTTTTTTGCTGTAACCGCAATTTGGGCAACTAATAGTACATTGGAAAACAAGAGATTTTTTAGTCAAGATAGGAGCGCAATTAGGACAGGATCTTGCTTTTCGTTTTGCGAAGTGATTAAATATTGTTGCGATAAGTAAACCAAACATTCCAGTATAAATAATCACAATAGAAAATAAAAAATAGTAAGAGGTGAGAATTATTGTTGCGCTCAAAAGAGCTATCAACAAAGGAAGAATATTTTTGTGCTTTCGATACGACCAGTACTGTCCAAAAAGCGATAGCAAAACCATCGCTATAAAGAAGTACCAAGTTAAACCACCAAATAATTCAACGGTTCCGAGCCCTAAGAAAGATAATAGAAAACCATAAAGGGGAAAACAGCAAGGAGAAAAAAATGCTGTAATAAAAAGTCCAGCTGTAGCAATTTTATCAACTGCTTTATTCAATGTTATCATAAAATAAAAAAGAATTTAAAAAGGGAGCATTACTCCCTTTTTGATTATTTTTTTTCACAACAACTGGCTTTGCCATTTGTGTACTTACAGTCTGCCTTGCCTTTATCAGGACAGTTTTGAATAATAGGACAATCCGCTTGTCCTTTTTTAGGACAATTTTGATATTCAGGACAGTCTTTTGTTCCTTTTAAAGGGCAATCGCTTTTAGCATTAAAAGCGTAAAGAGTGCCTCCTATTGCAAACGTTGCAATGGTCAAAATTAAAATTACATTTTTTTTCATTGTACTAATTTTAGTTGTTAATAATTTAAAGACAGGACAAAGGTAATATGGGGTTAGGGGTGGTCTCCTATTTTTTTTTCAAGTATTTTTTTCATTATGTTCTTTAAGTGTTTCGGCAATTTTCGCTATCTCTTTAAATTTATTTACAATTTCATCAAGTTTAAATTTAGGAAATTGGGATTTAATAAAGTCTATTTTTTCTTCATTACCGCAATTTCCTGGACAGGCATCAGCCGCTTCAACAATTTTGATAGCAAGCGCTTTTCTATAAACTTCATCGAGCATAAGATTATATGCTTTGTCAAGACCATTATTAACGGATTTAAATTGTATGATGATCTTTTCTAAATCCTCTTCATTGTCTAACATTTTAATAAGTCCTTCTGTCTGACCTTTTATGGTCGACAAACGTGTTTTAATGTCTTGTGTCAAATCTTTTGGTAGCATAATAATTCAATTAAATACATTCCAGACTCTTATTTGAGAATATGGAATGTATTGTTAAACAAATGTAGCGGCTTTTGTTAAATTGTCTGTCCAATACCAGCAGCAGCTAACGCTTCTTTACTTACCTCATTGCCTTTGCAGCAGGACAATAATTCTCCGTTTACAGCTACGGCAGGCAAGGAAGTAATATTATATTCCTTCATTTTGTCAACGCAAACTTTTGAGTCGCATTGCTCTGCAAGGTTATAAATGGTTACTTCACAAGAACTACAAGCCATTTCCTTTACGAGTTTTACTACAGGTTCACATACCGGACAACCGGCTGTAAATACTTCAATTTGTCGTTTCATTGTATTACGTTTTTAATGATTAAAATTAATTACGCTACAAAGATGGGGTCGGTCAGGGGGTGGTCTCCAAGTTTAGTTTCAATTATTTTCGGTTTTCAGTCGAGCGTTGGGAAAATTCAGGCTCTTTTGGTTTTTTCAGCGTTGGCTGATGTGTCGGCAAAAACCAAATGTGCCTGAATGTGCGGCTGGTTTTTTTTAGCTTGTGGGTAACGTTAAGCTGGCTATGCGAAGTGCCTTCTCACATCCGCTTACCAAAAATAAATAAATTTTTACAAATTTTACTACTGACAACAAAAAAGCGGATAAGGCATTTTGCATAGCCAGCAGTTGTTTGCAGTTACTACTATTCTTCATGGTCTTTCTCATTACTTTAAAGATAATAATCTTATGCAAAAAAAAGACATCTCAGCATCTTTTATTTTATCTCTAACCGAAATTATTTATTTCTTCCTTTATTCTTCCAACTACCATTATAAAAATAATCTCTCCTAAACTCATAAATCTTCCCTCTCAGGTAAAGGCCTAAAAACCAAGCCATAATAAATCCTATTATTTCATACCATCCCATACCTCAAATATAGAACGCATAGAGACTTACTTTTTTAGCATGAATTCAAATAATCCTGAATTGATAAGTTTTAATCCTGAATTGATAAGTATTCGGTATCGCTATAAACAATAAAAGATGCCTCAATGGATCTTTTATTGTTTCTTACTCTTCCAACTATCATTTTCATCATAGCTCCTCCTAAACTTATAAATCTTCCCTCTCGGGTAAAGTTACTTATTAGCGGCTGCCATTTTTGTAAGTCAATATCCATTAATTTAATGGTCTATATTTTCAAGATATTATCTCTATAATATATTAAAGATTTTCTGGAAACTGGATTTCCGTGTCCAAGATAAAACGTTTCGGTATTTAATGAGAGTATATGATTAATACTGTTTCTTACCTGTTCTAAATTGTCGTGAAAAGGAGGGTGTTTCATTCTTGAGTTAAATGCAATTCCACCAAGTAATATCCCTGATGAAGCTAAATCCATTATTATTGCATTTCCATCTTCGAGAATAACAGACAAAGAACCTGGGGTGTGTCCTGGTGTATGAATTACTTTTCCATTAATGCCATAATTGGACAAATGGTATTCTTCGTTTCCTTTTAATACAATATCGGATAAACAAGGTGATGCGGTATCTTTTACTAATTTAGGTTTAAGAACAATATCCCAAATTTTATTGTTAGGTTTTAATGTTTCAAACATACTTTTGCCTGTTTCTAAAGCTTTCCTGTCCAAGTCATGCACTAGAATTGGTGCTTTCAATAGCTCTTTTAATTCTTTGGCACTACCAAAATGGTCAATATGTCCGTGTGTTATGATTATTAAGCCAATATCTTCTAATTTGATACTGTGTTTATTTAATTGTTTAATGATTTTTTTCTCACTGTTAGGAACACCTGTGTCAACCAATATATGTTTTGTTTCTCCTTTTATAAGGAAACAATTTATCATACCCAATGGGAAGATTGATAACTGAATGATTTTTTGCATTTTTTATTTTTTTTGAATACTGTGCAAAATTCAGTTTTAAAGAAATAAAACTACTTGATAAATGTTAGGAAACTATTTTTTTTCTAATTCTACTTAAAGATTCTGGCTTAATTCCTATATAAGAAGCAATATATTGTATCGGTACATTTTGAATTATTTCTGGTCGTTCTGCCAACAATTTTAAATATCGCTTTTCAGCAGAAAGTGTTAACAAGTCAGTAGTTCTTAGCAAATTAAATGCTATTGCCTTTTCATATACTTGTTTACAGAAAGTACTCCAAATTACACTTTCCTTGGTTAATGTATCATAGTCTGATTTGGTAATGTAAAGTACATCGCAGTCTGAAATACATTTAATATTTTCTTTTGAAATAATTCCTGAAACAAAGCTATTAAAGCTTGTTATAAAATCATTTTCTCCTATAATTTGAGTTGTAATTTCTATGCCGTCTTCGTTAGAAAATGTCCCAATAAAACCATTTCTAATAAAATAAAGTTTTTGGGCAACAGTATTTTCTTTTTCAAGAGTGGAGCCTTTTGCAAAATTCTCATATTTAAAAAAATTTGTCAATAGTTTAATATCTGCATCAGAGACGGTAAAGAGGAAGGAGATATATCTAATTAAAGGTTCAATCATCGTATTGCATTTTGTCTGTATGGTTTGCCGCTAAACGTCAAACTGTCTAATAACCGAAATCTGGCTCCTGAGAATCGTCTATTTGAGATTTTTCAAAGATAGGAGCCGAATATCTAATTCTCCATAAGAGATTTTTAGACAGTCTGAGGTTCCTTCTATATGCAGGTGGAAAATTAGTTAGCTTTAATTTTTGGTTTTCACTAAACCAAATATACAAAAAGAACTTTCAGTTTCGCCAAAACTCCACTTGCATGAAACCGCCTTATAGGAAAGCGCAACACAAAGTTTACTTTAATTACTGCGAGGAATACTTATTAATGTGAATAAAAAATTGGTTAACAGGAAATTGGTCTCGGTTTTTTATTTAATATTGTTTTTTTATAAAATTGAAATGAGAGAAGGAAAAAGACCGAGAATTGCCGTTGACAAGGGTGATCAAATAGTTGATGTAGAAACATATTCAACTAACAAGTGCTCGAAAAATGCCAAGCGTTTATATGACTCTACACACGGATTTAGATCTGATGTTTGGACAGATCAACACTATATGATTCGGTTACATATCGGAGATGAGAATGGTATGAGAGAAGGAATTGATATTGAAGATGTAAAAAATCTTATAAATGATACTTTTAATCATGTGGTTAATTATGCACTTAAATATGGTACAATTATAAATTTTCCTCCGTTTATACCAAATAAATCGGTTAGGATTGTACTCCAAAATAGAATGGACGTTGTTGACGATATTTTAAATGTTGCAATAGAATATCATTTTGTTGATGTGAATACTTATGAAATAACTATTTGGACTGCAATGAATACAAGAGACTTTTTTATTCGTGATGGCCAATATGTCGTTCAATTACATCACGACAAAACCTGTTTGTCTAAAAGTATGAAAAAAACTTTAACCCAGCTGTGCGAATTTGAAAGGCTGTAGATTATAGAAGATTATCTAAATTAAAGATAAATAGTAATCAAAAGAAAGTAAAAAATCACAAGCTATTTAGAATACGTATAAATAGAGTCTTTATTTGTTAAAATTCACCGATAAGTAATGATAATTAATGATAACAATTATAAATTTGTACTATCTAAGACAGGATAAAAAATCTGAAAGGCCGTTAAGGCAGGATTTTTAATCTGAAAGGTCTTTTAAAAAATTAGCCTCGTATTTTTTATATGGGGCATTTTTTTTGAGACAATTGAAATACTTTACCCATGCGTTTTCTGAAAAAGATTATGCCACACACAACTTTTTGCAATGGTACGTAGCCGAACAAATTGAAGAAGAAGCCCAAGCTAAAATTATTTTAGACAAAATCAACCTAATAGGGGATGACAAAGGTGGTTTATATCTATTTGACAGGGATGCGCAACAATTAACCTTAAACGGCTCCACATCCAAAGGGCACTAAATAGCTAAACACCATTTAGAACACCTGAAAATTACGTATCTTTATCTTGATTTTAATTCTTTGTAAATTGGGTAAAAAGGATAAAAATAAGGGAAAGAATAAGGATAAAAAAAAGTTCCTTAAAAATGGTACTGCTACAGAAAACCTCAAGTCCAAATGTTGCTAAAAATACAAAAAAGGCGAAGACAAACGCTGCAAACGGTGCCCTAGGTTTGATTTGCGTAAAAAAGTAGATTGATTACCTATTCCAATGAAACTGTATAGCACCCTATTCCAGTGTAAACTAAACAGTTTTTTAATGATGCTTCTGTTGTTAAAATCAGATATTTTTTTTTAGTTGTTTTTCATTTTTTTTCGCATCGATTCCCTTTTTTGAGTTCGAACCTAATTGCCGAGTGAATTATCCGATCCAAAATTGACATTGGCTATTGATTTTGGATAAAATCATTTGACATGTTTCGATTTTACTTTTTGCTTCCTGCGCCACATCACAAAACCTGTAATAGGTAAACTCGCAGCAATTAAAACCGCAAAAAAGACTATTAATTTACCAAAAATTCCAAAAACAGATCCCGTGTGAATCCCAAAAATTGAATTTTTAACTTTCTCGGCCGTTGATGCATTTTCATCTAAGTCTGTTTGCAATATTTCTCCAGAGAATTGATCCACAAAAAATATATTATATTTTGGAATATATTCATAAGCGTATTTCAATTTCACACGAATGGAACCGTCGCTTTCATTCGGATAGTAAATACTTGATTCTATGCAATTGGGATACTCTTTCTGTATTTGTGCATAGATTGTAGCAATGTCCGTTTCCGTCGGTTTTTGCATTCCCGAATCGGGCCCCCATTTGGTATAGGGTTTACTGTTGGTAACTGCAAACGTAGCCTCCTTCACAAAATCATACGAGAAAAACAAACCAGTACCCGCAATAAAAACCAGAATGAAAGAAGCGTAAAAGCCACTAATTCTATGCAAATCAAAATTCAATCTTTTGGCAGACTTGTTACTTACGGTAAAATAAGATTTCAGCTTTTTAAAATTGGTTGGAAACCACAAAACCAAACCCGAAATCAACATAAAAAGGAACACAAAAGTTGAAATTCCGATTATATTTTCGCCAATATCACCTAAAAGCAAAGTGCGATGAATCTCTAAAATTAAGGCAAAAAAGGAATCTTTACTATCGAGAGACATCACTTCCTTTCCGTTGTAAGGATTATAGGCTACTTGATTTTTTTTGTCTCCAAGAGTAATTGTCGCATTAGGATCACTTTCTTTCTGTTTAATGAATTGCAGCTTATTTTTAGCATGGTTTTTCTTGAAAGAATCAATCACAACATCAAGCGGCACACGGCTTGAATTTTGCTGATTTACGTAATCAAAATCATGTTGGGTATAGCTTGTTATTTCTTCTTCAAAAACATAAATGCAACCTGTAACAGCGACTATAAAAATGATAATTCCTGAAGCCAAGCCTAACCAAAGATGCAATTTCCGGATTGTTTTTTTTAAATTCATTACAAATGTTGAAGGTTAGCTTTGCAAATTTAACATTAACTTCTTTTTAAAAGACTCTGTCTTTAAAAAAGAAGTATCTTTTATTGATACTTCTTTTTCTTCTTTTTTTAGATTTGAAGGGCTAAAAACTATATTGTACTTGCAAAGTGGCTCTTCTGCCCGGTGATTTCACATAGTCTTGATTTCTCGCCATCCACCATGCGATATTTGGAGAATAGTCTTTGTTAAATAAATTCTCGACACCTAATGATGCTTTAAAATGCTTGTTAATTATATATGAATTGCTAATGTTGAAAACTGTATATTCTCGCACAGGCCCTTCATTAAAACTATATTTATTTGTTTTCGGATCCGGGCTAAACCGGTCTCTTTCAAAATTATGCAAAGCACTTAATTCGACATCCCAATTTTTCAAAGGCTGAATTTGAATGTAGCCTGTAACTTTTGGCGCCATTATTCGAGCACCATTTATGTATTTTTCATAAGAAAAGTTGTTGTCATTATCAACTTTTCCTTCTATCCAGGCATACGAACCGCCAAAACTCAGATAAGCCGAAGGCTTGAAATTAACAACAGCTTCATACCCCCAAATACGTTCTGGAGCGCGTTGCATAACATAAGATCCATCAGGTTTTTGAACTGAGGATGCCCCTAATTTTGAAGTACTCGAAAATCTTGCTACTTCGTAATTAAACCATTTTACTGGTGCTCCGGCCAATCCAACTTCATAGTTCTCAACTATTATCGGGTCTGTCGGTAACTTTGAGACAACACTTGTGGTTGCACTTCTTAATATTCTTCCAATTTCATTAATGGAAAACGATTGGGAATAGCTTGAAAAAATACTTATTGCAGGCAAAATATTATATCGGACTCCCATATTCCAAACTAGTGCATTGTATTCCAAATTACCGCCTTTAACAAAAATGCTTTGGGGATAGGTATTTGTTTTTGTGTTTAATATCGGAAGCGTATTAAAATCATCTACTTTAACTCTAATATTTTCATATCGAGCACCTGTTTTTATTGTAAACTTATCCAACGCATCAAATTTAATCAAAGCAAATGGGGCAGTATTCTGCATATTCATTTGTGGTGTCCAAAAACGACCGTCCTCCAGTTTTTGCACCGTGGCATCTTGAAGCAAGTCCAACCCATAAATTATTTCTGCTTTATAATCAGCTTTAGAAATCAGACGTGAGTCGAAATTTGCTCGAAGACCTATTTTATTCGATTTTACGTTAGATTGTCCGCCGTTAAGAAATTGCACTTTATCATAGAAAAAAACCGTTCTAAAGTCCTGCGAGTAGGCGTTTACATTTAATGAAGTCCCTTTCCAGATTTCCGAATTAGAGTAGCTTAACCTGAAATTATGATTTCTTGGAGTTCCCTCTGGGGTTCCTGGCCTATCTGATATTTCTATCCCAATGGAAGGAGTTACACCCCATTCGCCAATTTTAATATCTTGGTTTAAGAATGATTTTGATGCATATCCAATATAGGATGCTTCTATTCTTTGTTTTTCGGATATTGCATACCCTATTTTAATCAGTCCATTATAGGTATTCATATTGGCCAAGCTATAGTTTGGGGCAATATTTACAGAATTAGCATCCTTTAACAATCCTGACCTATCGTAGGTAAATCCCAAAACATAATCAAAACGTTTCTGTTTTCCATTTAAAGAAACAGATGTTCTATATCCAAGCGATTCGGTAAAAGTTGCTGGTTGGGTCGCGAGTCCGAACTGGACAGAACCTGAAACAATTTTATCCTGACGGCTTTTCTTGGTTATGTAATTTATGATCCCACCATCTGCGCCGTTTCCATAAATTGACGTGCCCCCTTTTATAACCTCGATCCGTTCTATTGAAGCTGCATCGATAACCTGAACGTCTCTTCCTCCATTTCGCAACGGGGTAGATTGCGGTATGCCGTCTATCATTACTAAAAATGGCCTTCCTCTTAAGGTTTGTCCATAATTTGAAGTTTGATTACTTGAAGTTGCTAAACTAGGAACGGTATATTGCAGAATACTACTAATGTTTGAATTAACTACTGACTGGGTTTGGATCTTTTTCTCTCCAACAATAGTAACCGAAGAGGTTACTTCTTTTATACTCTCTTTTTTGCGACTAGCGGTTATTATGATATCATCTAATTCGTTGACTTTTTCTTGTGAGTTAATTTTTTCTTGTGCAAATCCAAAAAAAGGCATTAAAATAAGTAAATAAATAATTTTTATTTTTTTCATAAAGCGATTTAAATTATGTTAATTTTTTTTGCAAATATATATGTTATTTTTAATTGTTCTAAATAAAAATACTATTTTTACAAAATAAATTTTAACACATTTTTAACTATATGAAAAAAGTAACATTGCTGATTTAGGTAAGATCGTTTGCCTTAAATACTTACGGCCAAAACAAGAAAACAGCAGACATCAAAGCCAACTAAAACAAAACACAATTACGGTTTATAATGGGTTGAATTGGTAGAAAATCAACCAAACAAAATTGTGATGTAACATCTTTTAATAGTAGGAAAAACTGATAAAGACATTGTTAAACATTAACGACAAAATTGGTTATATGAAAAACACAGGTTTGTACACTTTCTTTAAAGACAGAACTTGGAAATTTCGAAAAATTATCTGCTAAATGGAAAAGGACAATGGACTCAAAAAGTATATCAAGTAGACGATAGCCGAAGATATGAAGGAAATGCTATGTCAGACGGTCTAATGTGTTATAGGCAGTGCTTATAATAAGTTATTGATTGAGTTTTTTTGTGTTTAAATAGTCTGTGAAATTTTTCAAGTGTTGTTGCTAATTCCATAAATAACTAAAATGTCTGTAAACCAAGCCACAATAAACTCTATAATTTCATACCATTCCATACCTCAAATATAGAACCTATAGAGAGTTACTCTTTTAGCATGAAATCAATTACTCCGTTTTCTACAAGCTTTAATCCCGAATTGACAAGTATTCAGTATCGCTATAAAACAGAAAAAGATGCCTAAGCATCTTTCAAATTCTTATTTTTTTGTTTACTCATCAACTCGGTATTTTTTAATATCAAATTCAAAATCAAACAACTCTTTAGGATGAACTTGTAAAGCTCTAGCAAACTTCATTAAAGTTTTTAGCGTTAAATTTCGTTTACCACTTTCATACTTACTTACCTCTGCAGAATCAATACCCGTCAAAAATTCAATGTCCTGTTGAGTTTGGTTATTCTTTAATCTTATTTCAGAAATTCTTCTTCCTATATATTTTTGTAAATCTGCATTTAATTCCATTTCAATATGTTTTCAAGCAATTTCCATTTTATTAGTAAAAATATTATTGGGATATATGCCAGTATTTAAAAAATATTTCTATATTTGTTTCCTATTCAGAAATGAATTGTATTTTTGCGATCCTTCAAATAAAATATTGAAGCATTCGCTTAGAATCTAGCTCTTGAAAACTGGTAATTTTTGCAACTAGATGATAAGTAAGATGCTCACGTCCCATGGCGTGGGCTCACTTATTGTTGCACGGTATACCAGTACCTCAAGGGCAGTAAGCTGAGTTCCATGCCATTTTTTATGCCCTGATGTTACTCACTTCAATTCTTAGCACCGCTTCCTTTTTTAAGTTTCGCATTACCATTAATTAATTGAATTAGTTGGGAAAGGCTCTGCCACCGTCTGGCTGCAACAGGCAACGGCAGTTGGCTTTCCTTAAAAAAACTTTAAAAAAATGCCAATGAATTAAAAAAAACACAAAAACCTTTGTGCCTTAGCGGTACAACAAAAAAAATGGCCCTCTATCTCGTCGACAAACTAACTAGAGGACCGTAGCTAATAAAACTAACGTTTCACATAACCAACCCAATATTATGAAAATTATTTCATTAAACAAAGGTGGTTCGGCTTTTTGGTACCTGATTCTTTTCGGGTTATCACTATCCTACACCCCAGCTCCTGCAAAAACCGTACTGAGGCAAATGCAGTCTCTACCCCAACAAAGCCAAATAAGCGGCACCATTACTGATGGCACCAACCCCTTACCAGGCGTTACTATTTCCATAAAAGGAAAACCAACAGCAACAATTTCCGATTTCAACGGGCATTACAGTATAGTCGCATCACCTGACGATACATTAGTTTTCTCTTTTATGGGCTTCAAAACAGAGATAGTTCCCATACATGGACAGAAAATAATTAATATACAATTACAAGAAGACGTAACCTCTTTACAAGAAGTCCGTGTCAATGCAGGCTACTATTCCGTAAAGGAAAGTGAACGTACCGGAAGTATTGCTAAAATCACGGCTAAGGACATTGAGAAACAACCCGTCAATAATCCCTTGGCAGCGATGCAAGGCCGCATGACGGGTGTCAATATCACACAGTCCACCGGTACTCCCGGCGGTGGATTCGACATACAAATCAGGGGAATGAACAGCATCCGCACCGACGGCAATGCGCCATTGTATATTGTTGACGGTGTACCGTATAGTTCCCAATCTTTAGGCTCTGTGATGACCTCCGGCAGTATCTTGGCAGGAACGGTAAGTCCGCTCAATAACATCAATCCTTCCGATATCGAAAGCATCGAAGTTTTGAAAGACGCTGATGCCACTGCCATCTATGGTTCCCGAGGATCTAACGGTGTGGTACTCATCACCACCAAAAAGGGAAAACAAGGAAAAACCAAATTCAATCTGAATGCCTATTCCGGTTTTGGAAAGGTGACCCGTACCATGAATTTATTGAATACACCGCAATATTTAGCGATGCGCAAGGAAGCCTTTGCCAATGATGGGATTACGGAGTATCCTGCCTATGCTTACGATATAAATGGAACCTGGGACCCCAACCGCTACACCAACTGGCAAAAAGAACTTCTGGGTGGCACTTCCCATAGTAACAACATTCAAGCAGCGGTATCGGGAGGAAATGCCGAAACACAATTCCTACTCAGCGGAAACTACCGCAAGGAAACCACTGTTTTCCCAGGTGATGCCCATTATGATAAATTTGCCGTCCACAATAGCCTGACACACCGCTCTGCCGATGAACGGTTTCAGCTAAACTTTTCGGCAGACTATTCCACTGACAAGAACTCGCTTCCTGCAAGCGATCTTATGTATCAGGCAACCATTTTGGCACCCAATGCCCCTGCACTGTATGATGCTCAAGGGAATCTGAATTGGGAAAATGGAACCTGGAACAATCCGCTCAGTTATTTGAAAGGTACCTATTTGGCAAACACCAACAATTTAATCGCCAATACGGTACTGTTGTATAAGGTGTTACCAACATTGGAACTAAAAACAAATTTAGGATATACCGAGTCTCATGTACAGGAAAACCGCACCGCTCCCTCCACTATGTACAATCCGGCCTACGGATTGGGTAGTGAAGTGTCCATGCTTTTTTTAAACAATGCGACGCGCCGATCTTGGATCATCGAGCCTCAGATCAATTGGAAAAAAACTTTAGGAGGAGGTGAAATAAATATGCTGGCAGGAACTACTTTTCAAAAACAGACGGCACAACAACTGTCCCAGTACGGATCGGGTTTCTCCAGTAACAGTCTACTGCACAATCTCGCCGCTGCGGCCTATCTGACCATAACCAGCGATCAATTGACGGTGTACAAATACCAAGCTTTTTTTGGCAGACTCAACTACAATTGGAAAAGCAAATACATCATCAACCTGACCGGAAGACGAGACGGTTCCAGTCGTTTTGGTCCTGGTAATCGTTTTGCGAATTTCGGAGCCGTTGGCGCCGCATGGGTATTCTCCAAAGAAGAATTTATAAATAATAATAATAATAGCTTCCTAAGTTTCGGAAAATTACGCGCCAGTTATGGTACCAGCGGAAACGACCAGATTGGGGATTACCAGTTTTTGGACACCTATGAGATTACGGGCAACAATTACAATGGCGTTATAGGGATACAACCTGCCCGCTTGTTCAATCCTGCTTTTGGATGGGAAACCAACAAAAAAATGGAAGGGGCGGTGGAACTCGGTTTTTTAAAAGATCGTATTTTCCTGACTGCCGCTTATTTCCGCAACCGCTCTTCCAACCAATTGGTGGGAATTCCATTACCTGGAACTACAGGATTCTCCTCTTTACAGGCGAATCTGAATGCCACCGTACAAAATACAGGTTTGGAACTGGAACTGCGCACGGTCAATTTTCAAAAGAATGATTTCAACTGGACAACCACCCTAAACCTTACTATTCCCAAAAACAAGCTGGTGGAATTTCCGGATTTAGAAGGTTCTACCTATGCCAACACACTGGTAATTGGAAAAACATTGAGCATCCAAAAAGTGTATCACTTCACAGGAATAAATCCCATGACTGGAACATACGAATTTGAGGATTACAATGGAGATGGCAAAATCACAGGACCGGAAGACCGCCAATGGATTGAAGATACCGCGCCGCGCTTTTTTGGAGGCTTTGGAAACCAACTGAGCTATAAAAATTGGGGAATGGATTTCCTGTTTCAGTTCGTCAAACAAAAAGCCCGAAATTACCTGTACACCGCTTCTTGGGTAGGTGATTTTTCCAACCAGCCTGTGGCCGTCTTGAATCACTGGCCACAAAACGGAACAACTGCCGAAATACAGCAGTATACAACAGGAGCCAATGCAGCAGCACTGGATGCTTATTTCCTCTATAGCAATAGCAATGCCTCGATCAGCGACGCTTCATATATCCGACTGAAAAGCATCAGTTTGTCCTATACGATTCCAAAAGAATGGGTAAACGGCATGACGGGAAAAATCTATTTGCAGGGACAAAACCTGTTGACTTTGACAAACTACAAAGGAGCCGATCCTGAAAACCAGTCGGCATTCTACTCCCCTCCCTTACAACAAGTAACTCTCGGAATAAATCTTAGCTTATAAATATTTACATATGAAATACTACCACCAAATAAAAATAGGAATTATTATACTATTCATAGTAACGATATGCTTATGGCTCAGCTCCTGTGAAAGTTTCACCGAAGTGGACTTACCTCAGTCACAGCTCACCGGAACGGCTGTCTTTGAAGATGTCACCACGGCAACAGCCGCTTTATCTAATTGCTATGCACAACTTCGAGAAAGTGGCATGCTGTCCGGAAATCCCGACGGGCTTTCCAACTTGATGGGAAACTACTCAGACGAACTGACCTATTATGGAAGTCCGAGTTCCCCTGTAGAGGATTTTTACAACCATACGGTACTGCCTTCTAATGCTTCGGTATCCGCAATGTGGAATACTGGCTACAGCCAAATTTATGGCGTAAATGCTATTTTGGAAGGGCTTGAAAACACAACAGCAATTTCCAGTGAAGACCGCAACCGTTTAAAAGGAGAAGCCTTATTTCTTCGGGCATTCCTGCATTTTTACCTGCTCAACCTGTACGGGGATATTCCCTACATCGATACAACCGATTACAAAAGGAACAGTACAATTTCAAGGACTGCAGAGAACGAGGTGTACCCAAAAATAATAGCCGACTTAATCCAGTCCAAAACTTTGTTAACGGATACTTACACTACAACGGAGCGGGTTCGTCCCAATAAAGCAGTGGTTTGCGCCTTACTGTCAAGAGTGTACTTGTATACAGAAGCGTGGCAACAAGCGGAAGAAGAAGCCACTGCAGTAATCAATAACACCGCGCTTTACCATTGTGAAGCAGATTTAGATAAGGTCTTTTTAAAGGAAAGTCCATCAGTGATTTGGCAATTGCATCCCGGTATTTCAGGTCTGAATACCCATGATGCCCATACTTTTATTTTTAGCAGTGCTCCACCTCCTATTGCGGCAATAAGTAACAATTTGGTAAACGCGTTTGAAAATGGTGATGAAAGGAAAAATCATTGGCTGGGCAGTGTAACCGATGGAACACAAACTTGGTATTATCCTTACAAATACAAACAGATTGCCAATACGGGAACCTCTCAGGAATATGCAATTGTATTGCGATTGGAAGAACAATACCTCATCCGTGCCGAAGCCCGAGCGCATCAGAATAATTTGATAGGTGCTAAAGAAGATTTGAATGTAATCCGTCATCGAACAGGATTGGTAGATACGAGTGTCGACACTCCCGAAAATGTGTTGTCGGCTATTCTTCAGGAACGCAGGGTCGAATTATTCACCGAATTAGGACAGCGTTGGTTTGACCTAAAAAGAACAGGACAAGCCAATGCCGTCTTATCCCCCTTAAAACCGGGATGGAAAAGCACCGATAAATGGCTTCCCGTACCCGCAACAGAATTACTGTTAAACAAAAACCTACATCAAAATCCAGGATATTAAAATGAAAAACAGGATGAAACTAAAAGTAAATACGAACTGGCTCTTTCTCCTTTTGATACTGGGGATGGGCTCCGCTTGGAGCCAGTCCTTTTCAAAAAGGCAGGTTCAACCCAAAGACTATGCCTTATGGAGTACCCTTTCGGATGAAAAAATTTCAGAGGATGGAAATTGGATCAGCTACAGGCTGAACTACCAATCAGCAAAGGATACCTTGTTTGTACAAAACACGCAAACGGGAAAGAAACAGTATTTTCCAACTGCAGAAAATGGTCTTTTTAGTCCCGACAGCAAATGGTGGCTTGCCCAAGATCCTGAAAAAGGAATGGCACTGCTAAACTTAAAATCAGGGACACTACAATGGATGCAGGGCGTTGTTAAATATGAGTTTGTGGGTGCAGGAAACTATTTAGCATTGTTGAAGCAGGAGCCAGAACAGGAACAGGTACTCCACATACGTAATGTCTTGACTGGAAAGGAACATAGCATAAGCGGTATTACGGAATATAGTTTTAACGCAGCCGGAACGATTTTGGCCTGCGTGATACCGAAAGAAAATGCGGTGAAGCTGATTCGAATGAATGCTGATTTTACCACTGAAACAGTGGTTCAGGAAAAAGGGTCCCGTTATAAAGACCTCACCTGGAACAGCAAAGGTGATGCTCTTGCTTTTTTTCAGGAATTAGACCAAGAAAGCGGTAAACTAAAAAATCACAAGATTTACTATGTGAAGCAATTGGAGCATATCCCCAAATTATATGTTTTAGACCCATTACTGGCAACTGATTTCCTGAAGGACCAACATATTGTGATTCCATTTGCTCGTGTACCGTTACAAATTTCAGAGGATGGGAAGCGCATTTTCTTTAATGTGGCTTCCTGCGCAATGCCAGCACAGGAAAATGATACGGTACAGGTATGGAATACTGTAGCATCAGGAACACACCATGGACAACAGCCAGACCCAGCCCATATTCCTAAATTGGCAGCGTGGTGGCCCGAACAAAGCAAATTAGTGCAAATTGCAACAATCGATTTACCAAACGCGTTGCTGACCGATAAGCAAAACTATGCATTGACCTTTAATAACCGGGCCTATGAGCCTCAGTATGAATTTGAAGCGGTACCCGACTTCTACCTGACCGATTTGAATACAGGGAAAAGCAGTTTAGTGGTAAAAAAACAACTCCGTTCCAGTGGAACTATAGGAGCATCACCCCAGAGTAGGTATATCAATTACTTTAAAGATAAAAAATGGTGGGTATACGATCCTATATTGAAAAAAAACACCAATGTTACAGCAGTAATTCCCTCACCGGTTTATAACTTGGAATTCGATCAGCCTGGAACAACCACTCCCTATGGTAGTCCAGGTTGGACGCAGGACGGTAAGCTTATTGTGTATGACCAGTATGATATCTGGATAGTAACTCCAGATGGGAAAAACGCAAAAAGACTGACCCAGGGGCGCGAGCAAAAAATACGTTTAAGGATCTACCAAAATTTATATGAAAGCGGCGTCATCAATACCTTATCTAATTTACCAACCCATACTTTTAACCTTAACAAGGGAATCGTACTCGAAGCTCAGGGCGATAATAAAGCCTCAGGATATTATTACTTGGAAAGCAATGGTCATTGCAAAGCGATGGTATTTAAAAATGCAAGAATCAGTATGCTAAGAAAGGCAAAGCAAAGCGAAAAATATTTGTATAAGGAAGAGTCGTTTGAAACAGCCCCACAATTACAGCTTTGGCGCAAAACGATGAAAAAAGAGCAGGTGATATTGAAAACCAATCCGCAGCAGGATAAATTCTCCTGGGGGCATTCTGAACTGATTTCCTATACCAACCAAAAAGGGCAACCCTTGAAGGGGGTATTGTTTTATCCTGCAGGGTTTCAATCCGGGAAAAAATATCCTATGATTGTTCACCTATACGAAAGACAATCCGGTATGATGCATCACTACATTAATCCTACACAATACAATTCCGATGGATTTAATCCGGTGAATTATACATTCGAGGGCTATTTAGTATTCTATCCAGACATTGCCTATGAAGTAGGAACACCGGGACAATCTGCAGTTGCAGGTGTACAAGTAGCCATTGATTCGGTTGTCGCTAAGGGTATTGTACAATCCGATCACATTGGTTTGATAGGAGGTTCCTTTGGAGGATATGAAACTGCCTTTATTATTTCACAAACAAATAGGTTTGCAACAGCAGTCGTGGGTGCCGCCCTTACTGATTTAGTCAGTAGTTACCTGAGTATGCAATCCGATGGCGACCGCTCCCAAATGTGGCGTTATGAATCCGCACAATTGCGAATGGGTACCTCTTTGTTTGCCAATTACAAAGGATATATCGAAAACTCACCTATAGCGCAAGCTAGCAAAATAAATACACCAGTATTGATTTGGACGGGCCAGCAAGACCCTAATGTGAATTGGACGCAAAGCATTGAACTGCATTTAGCGTTGCAAAGACTGCAAAAGCCACATACTTTTCTGGTTTATCCCGGTCAAGGGCACGCCATTGGCAAACCCGAGTCTCAAAAAGACCTCGATAAAAGAGTAAAGGAATGGTTTGACAACTATCTTAAAGAGAAACCCTTTACTGAAAACAGATCCTAAAGCATTAAACAATACCACTTTGAAATACTGATTAATTCCTTTTTTATTCCCTTTTCATTAGAACGTTTTGGGGATTTGGGAAAAACGAAGATAAAAAAACAATGCCGAACCTGAGGTTTTCAAGTTCGGCATTGCCATTTTCAACAACTAAATTATAGTTTCAGAGCGTCTTACGGAATCTTTTTGTAAAGCACCTGTGGACAGGCTGTACCGGATGCGTTCAGTTTGTACAACTGTTGCGCACCGCTGGTACACATCTGAGGTTTAACAATATCGGAACATTCCACAGTTGTTTCACTACAAGTGGAGGGAAGTCGTCCGTTAAAATCAGTTAAAGAACTGACAGTAGGTCGGGAAATGTTGGCTGCAAAAGCCCCTGCTACCGCTAAAACGATAGCTGCAAAAGGCAATGCCTTTTGTACAATACGTGTTTTCATAATGATAAAATTTAAAAATTAACTGTTTATGATCTACTCTTTTCTACAGGTTTTCGATCGACTTCCTGACACCGCGCAGTATATTTTTATTGCTTTATAGCATGTAGTAATGGGGATCGTAATTTGAAATCAGCAGGTGCATACCCTTTGGTATGCAATCGGTAGGTAACGATCTTATGACCAATCAATGCGACCACTAAATCATCTTTTACCTGAAAATATTCCATTTTTTTTTGATCCTGATTATCAATATAAAAGCTAAAGTCATATCGCTTATGCAAAAAATCATAAACATCAATAATAGAAGCTGTACGCCACATTTCTTCAGGTTCATACAATCCCATTAAACCCGCATTAACAAAAAGGTAATTCCCATAAGTCGCAGTACCTCTATTGACCAATAGCGGTGGGGCAGAAAGCTTGCTTTGTTTTCTGGAATGAATATAAGCTACTTTAATCTGGGCACGACTGATCGTATCAATAGTATGTTCCACATAATCTAGGTCCAAATGCGAATCAGTAATAAGATATTGGTTGCGATAATAGTACGTATAAATAACTTTCTCTAGCTGCTGGTTGTACAAAAGCATCCCGTCAGTATCAAAGAGTCCGTCAATTTGACTTTTTAATAAATTGTCAGCTAATTGTACTTCATTAGTACTGGTAATCTTTAAGGTACCTAAAACATTTTTGTGCTTTGTACTACTGACAGCACGAAAAACAAATGTTTGCGAATCAATAGGCTCAATCAGTGAAAAGTACACCTTACCATACATCTGCAACGAAGCTTTCCAGTCTTGGATATTCCCTTTAAAGATACAGGGGACTGTGCCGTCCATTACATAAAAATAAGGGGGCTTTACCCTAACCTGAACCCTCTGAAAAGGTAGATTTTCTGTTGAAAGTTGTATTATAAATCGCTGTTGATGTTGTAAGGCAGTATCCACAACCAAAATATTTAAAGGGGCAGTCACATTGCCCAGATATATTTTCCCATTGTCGATTCCGGCTATATAATACGAGTTGAATTGGAGATCCATTTCATGCGTTTTTACAATCGGATGGTGCGGAAAACGGCGAATAAAATTGTTGCGATGGTGAATAATGTCTTCTGATACTACAAAAAGTAAAATCACAACGGCAATACTACCAAGTAGGGCTAATGAAAAAATACTGGCAAGAGCAGCGGGCTTTAAAATTCGGCGTCCCCCAGAAACGCCACCGGCCAATAACAAGATACCCGCTGCCGCCAATAGTACAAACACACTATTAAACACCAGATGTTGCGTCCAACTCATCTTCTCCAATATACCTCCACAGGAACATGGAATAAAGGAACTAAAATTTAAAATGATAATGATGTAGCTTGTAAACATAACCATCAGACTGAACGCTACAAATAGTGCAAAAAAGCGGAGTCTCGGAAATAAAAGCAACGCCACAATTAGGAGCTCAATTATTGGAACCGCCCATGATACAAAACCGGTGAAAGCGCTTAACATGGGTGACTGTCCCAACTGCACTTGGAAATTTTCAAAATCTAGTAATTTGCTAGCCGCAGCATAGACAAAAAGCAAAATATAAAGAAGGCAAATAAACTCTAAAAACAGGTTTTGTATTTGGGTATTCAATCTCATAGCTTCATAGATTTAAGTTCCACAAAGCAAAATTCTGAATTTCAAAACAATAACTCTTGTCTTATCGGGAGTAAAACTTGACCAAAACGGAGAAAGTTTGAAAAACTAAAATTTAACCTTCCGGTAGAGAAGTAAAACTGGTTTCATTTCGCTTCATTTCGTATGGCGAAAAACCAAATCGTTTTTTAAAGGATTTTGAAAAATTGGAATAATTGTTAAAACCATTCATCACCGATATCTTTTTCAAAGGCATCGTAGTGTGTTCAATCATAAAATAAGCTCTTTTCAAACGTTCATCATTATAAAACTGGTAAATACTAGTCTTAAAAAAATGACGAAAACCATCTTTTAATTTATGATCATTTGTGCCAAATTCACAAGAAAGTACTTTTAGTGACGGAAGCGGTTCTTCAAGATGCGCTAATATATAGTCATAAAGTTTCTGAATCAAAAGTGCATCTGCTTTTCGAGTTTTATTATGTTTCTCGTTTTCATTTTCGTATGCCAAAGGTCTATAGGAATCTTGACGGGCAGGAGTAACAAGATTTAATATAATTTCCGAACGATTAACTAACTTTCCAATACTACAAGAAACTGAAACAGGTAAATGTTCTTTAGGTGTGAAATCTAAAGCAATAGTTGTAGGCAATGAAACGCTTGCATCAAGTACGTCATGTAGTTGTTCCAAAGATGCTGTAGTAATAATGCCCCCCAAAGGTAGGTCTATCAACTCAGATTCCGAATAACCTAAAAAGTAAGTAACTTCAGGAGTAAAACTTTTGATTAAAAAAGAGAGATCCAAAACAAATGTGCTTTGGGCTATAAATTGATGTGTCCTATGGGGATTAACGTAGCCGACATGAAAAATCGACTCTTTTATTTCTTCTGCAACCATATTAATTAAAACAACTAGCGTTTCCAATTCGTCCTCATTGGAACTTAAGGGAATGTGACTGTTAAAATTGCCACGTGCCATCTCAAATAACATTTGATGTATTGTAACAATACGTTCTTCGTTGTACGCTTTTTTCATAAGATTCAACTCTTAATTCTTCTTTCTGTAAACTAAATCCTAAATAATAAACCCTTTCAGATAAACCAAAGCGTCGTCTTCTTCAGTAAAAATTTGAGTAGGTACAGAGGGCCTGCTAATCTGTAAATAAAAAGTACTAATTGTCAACAATACTTTCTCGTGCACAATAAGACCAACGGCTTGTGTCAATATAGACCCAGATTGTGCCAAATAATCTCTACCTGATTTCTTAGTGGCAACAATACCTCGAATATCACACAGAACGGGATAAGATCTTTCGTTTTGAAAATGAATTCTATCGGTTACAACACACTGAGCTACCTTAAGATCAATAATAGTATTGGGTTTATATTCAAAAAAAAGAATACCATCGGTTATCCAAAACCGGGCAAAATCATTCTCATAAAGATCATGGGCTGCAATCATGTTCTATGAATTAAAGTGTTGTAATTCAACAAAATTATAAATATTTACTAATAGAGCCGTTGCTAATTTGGGATTATTTGTTGCAATTTGGTGTTTTAGTTGTCAATTCGGGACTTTGACTTGTCATATTGGGAGTATTGAAGTATTAGATGAAATAACTTTCATTTTTTATAGTGACTTTTAGAAATCTATTTTTTAATAATACCTAAAAAGAACTAACCAATGGCAAAAATCAAACACAACAACTTCATTGATACAGTAGATGAGGTTTTATCAGGAGCTAAAAAAGAAGGTGTTTTGCACTTATATGCAGAAGACAAAGTTCTAACAGGCAGGACAATCCAAATTAAGGGAAAAGAAATGTTTCATTTCGGTACAACAGGCTATCTGGGACTCGAACAAGACCCCCGACTGAAGGAGGCCGCGATAGCAGCCATACAAAATTATGGCACACAATTCCCTCTTTCAAAATCTTATATTTCACATCCGCTTTATAATGAACTAGAGCAAAAAATAGAATTAATGTATGGGATACCACCAATTATAACCAAGAACAGTACATTAGGACATTTAGCTGTTATTCCGACACTCATAAGAGATGAAGATGCTATAATCATGGATCATCAGGTACATTGGAGTGTACAGAATGCCTGTCAGCTCTTAAAATTACGAGGAATTCCGGTAGAAATGATCAGGCATAACAATTTGGAAATGTTAGAAGATAAAATCAAACAACTAACCAGCAGACACAATAAAATTTGGTATATGGCTGATGGGGTATATTCCATGTTTGGTGATTACGCTCCAATTCCGGAATTATTGGCTTTGACTCAAAAATATAGACAATTAAACCTTTATTTTGACGATGTTCACGGTATGAGTTGGCGAGGTAAAAATGGAACCGGTTTTATTTTCGACGCGATTAAAGAACTACCTGAAAATTGCATTGTGGTAAGTACATTGAGTAAGACTTTTGGAGCCAGCGGTGCAACAGTATTTTGCAAGAATCAAAAACTGAGAGACAAAATTAAAAATTTTGGTGGGCCTCTAACTTTTTCTGCTCAATTAGAACCCGCATCTTTGGCAGCTGCAATTGCTTCAGCAAACATCCATTTATCTCCTGAAATAGAATTGAGACAAAAAGACTTAGCTGATAAAATCGGCTATTTTAACCAATTGTTGTCAGAGGGAAACCTTCCCATAATTTCAAAAAATGATTCACCAGTTTTCTTTTTGGGGATGGGTACACCCATAATGGCATATAACTTTGTGCAACGTTTGTTCAAGGAAGGTTTTTTCCTGAATTTGGGAATTTATCCTGCTGTGCCTATCAAAAATACAGGGATTAGAATTACGCTATCCAGTCACAATCAACAACAGGACATTATGGCCTTGGCCGAAGCAATGGAATATCATTTTCCTAAAGCTTTGGAAGAAACCAATAATAATGAGAATAAAATTAGACAAGCTTTTGGGATAGGTAATGGAAAGGTTCAAAAGATTTCAGAATCAAAAGAGCAGGAACTCTTTATCGTAGAAAAAAATACCATTCAGGATATCGAAAAATTAGAATGGAATCAATACATGGGGAAACAAAATATTTTCGATTGGGAAGGACTGCTTTATTTAGAAAAAACATTCACCCAGCATCCGGATTCAACTAACCAATGGGATTTTTACTATTATACCATTAGAGACAGCAAAGGCAACATTATACTGATGACTTTTTTTACCCACGGACTTTGGAAAGATGATATGCTGGCAACTGAATCGGTCTCTATTCATTTAGAAGAAACAAGAAAAACAAATCCTTTATACCTTACCTCAAAAGTATTGAGCATGGGTTCTTTATTTACAGAAGGTAAACACTGTTTTATCAATCAAGAACATCCTTTAGCTGCAAAAGCATTAAAATTATTATTAGATAAGGTAGAAGAAAAATATAATGCCTTAAATGCTGATATGTTGGTTTTAAGGGATTTTGAAGAAGGTAATAAGTACAATAAAACAGTATTAGATCAAGGTTATTTCAAAATAGACATGCCGGAATCCTGTGTGGTACAAAAACAAATATGGAATAGTAATGAAGAATTTGCCAATGGGTTGTCGCCTCGATCACGGAAACATTTCAATAAAGAGATAGAACCTTATGAAATATATTATGATGTTGTAATAAAAGACAGATTAAGCAGATCCCAAATGGCAAGAGCTTACCAACTCTACAACAATGTAAAAGACAATAATTACGCTATCAACACATTCCGATATACGCAAGATGTTTTTGAGAATATGAATGAAAGCCCCAATTGGGAGTTTATTGTTTTAACATTGAAAGCAGAAATTGAAAATCTATTTGTAGGGGTTATGTTTTGCTATAAAAATAGCCATCATACCTATGTCCCGGAATTAATAGGGATGGATTATAAATGCGCAAAAGAATACCAACTCTACAGGCAATTATTGTTTCAAACCATAAAAAGAGCCAATGCTTTAAAGTTTCAAAAAATAGACTTTGGAGTCTCGGCATCTTTTGAAAAAAGAAAATTAGGAGCCAAAATAATTCCAAAAGTAGCCTACATTCAGGCAAGAGACAATTACGCAATGGAATTTATGAATACTTTGCAAAACGATTACAAATCAATTGCAAAAGAATGAAAACATATTGACAACTAATATTAAAAAAAATGTTTAAAAAAACGATTGAATCATTTAATGTTGCCTGCAATGAAATTCTTGAAGCAAACAAAACAACTCTCAATAAGAGAGGTAGCGGAATAACACTGTGTTACAAAACATTAACGAATTTAAAAGAGATAGTAGATAAAAAAGATTTTTAATAGCGTTCCTGAAGAGGATGATGCACGGTCAGTTGATTGAAGATTTAAAACATTCTTAAAAATATGGAATACAAATGGAATACTTATTCACATTAATATGACTAGTATGATGCAGTCCACTTACAAAGATGCTCTCTACAGTATCCTGAAAAAAGAGCAGGAAATCAGCTTGGAATCAGTGCATGTAATAGATGAATCGTATCGTATGACTAAATTCCTTCAGGATTTATTATCAGGTATGAAAAACCATGTTTTGGAGCATCATTTTACAGATGAAAATGAAGAAATTGAATTCTTCAGAATCATAAAACCGCAAATACTGGGTAAGTTAATCTATTATAACAAGATGTACAGAATAGAAACCTCTTGTCCAGTAAGTACGGGAAAAATGTATTATAAATATTTTTCCGGTGAATTACAGCAGCTAAAGCAGGAATATAAGGAACATATTTGCAATTCTGATTTTTACCGGTATTATCGTTCTGGACGAACTGACAGGGATCACGATTTTTTTAAATTGGGGAAGATAAATCTTAATACTGGCCTTAACAGTTTTATCTTTGAAGTTGACACCCAATTCTCTACTTATTATGATTACAAAGTTTCCCGTATTATAGCAGATGAACTGCTTTATAATTATTTGATTATCAAAATCAATCCCGTTGACAAGCCGGGTATGGCTTTACACAATGCCGAATCCACCAAAGATGTTTTCTGGACAGAATCCAAAAATGCACTGATAGAATTGATTTATGCTCTTTACGCATCCGGAGCAATTTCTAATGGTAAGGTCGGAATCCGTAAAATCAGTTTAGTTTTCCAAATATTATTCCGTACCCAACTAGGTGATATACACCATGCTTTCCATCGTATGAAAGACAGAACCAATAATAGAACTTTATTTTTAGATCAACTCAAATCTTCATTGGAGCAGTATATGGATAAAGATTTATAATAAGTGGCATAACCATTCTCAGTTAAAAGCAGTGTTTTAAAAACACTGCTTTTTTATTATAGTTGCCCATATCTACCCATTGGTAAAACTCCTTCTGTAATAAAATCTTTCTTGCTACAGAATAGGGGACCTCTTGAAAAACTATTAATTATATGCTTTTTGAGAAGTTTAAAAAACTTCAAGTTCAATTGGCTAAGCTTGGCAGAATATATTACAAATGCTTTCCAACTTTGTATAAATGATTAAAACATATTTATATGAATATTGATAGAATGGAATTTATAGCATGGATGGAACGCATCATGGATCGTTTCGATATACTAGGTGAACGTTTGGAGAATGTTCAAAAACAGAAGAACTCTATTGACGGGGAGGAATTATTAGACAATCAGGACCTTTTTATGATACTAAAGGTAAGTGCCCGCTCTTTGCAGCGTTATCGCTCTTCTGGCAAGCTCCCTTATTACACAATCAGTGGCAAGCTGTATTATAAGCTATCAGACGTACACCAATTTATCAGAGAAAGTTTTTCGGCTCCTGTTAGAAAATAGATTGCGACAATCTCTGCCAAATAAAGCCTGACAGGGACATAAAGAGTATATACGTTTGATCTTGATTTACTTTCGAACATACTTTAACAAAACTGAAAAGTAAGATTATGAGTGAACAGAATAAAATAAAAAAGCCCATCCAGGAACAACTAACAGATATTCTGTTAGTATTGGACAAGGAAAAAATGAAAATAGTGGCTGTAAAAGGAGTTGATAAAGATGGAAAGTTAAAAACGGTTCCAGCTGACAAAAAAAATCAAAACCAATTTATGCGTGTGGACAAACATGGCGATGTTTTTTCAAACTTCTTTGCCAACTTTTTCAGCCAATTAAAGAATCCAACTCATTTCTCATTCTTTAAAGTTCCAGCCTTCGAAGCAATTGATACGGCTAAGGAAATACAGAAGAATGTAGACACACCAACGAAAGAAGGTGAAGCGTTCCTGACAAAACTTGAAGTCAAGGAACCAGTAGCACATAATCAAGAAAATCAAAAAAATATGGAAACAACACAAACAACTCCTGAAGCAAACGAATATCGTTTTAAACCAGAACAGATTGATTGGGAAACAATGAACAATTTGGGACTGAGTAAAGAGAAACTCGAAAAGATGAATCTGCTTGAACCTTTACTTAAAGGCTATAAAACCAATGAGCTGGTTCCCATCAGCCTTAATTTAGGGACAGCTATTACCCGCATGGATGCCCGTTTATCACTTCAATCCTCTGAAGACGGGAAAGTGGTTATGGCAATTCATGGCATTCGAAAAGAGCCACAATTGAATTTTCCTTTTTTCGGACACGAATTCAGCAAGGAAGACAAAGACAATCTCCTTAAAACGGGCAATATGGGTCGTGTTGTGAATCTTACCAATCTCAAAACAGGAGAACAGATTCCTTCAATCATCAGTGTGGATAGGCTGACCAATGAATTGGTAGCCCTTCGTACCGATAAAATAAACATACCGAATGAAATCAAAGGGGTAAAACTGAACGAAGAGCAAAAACAAACCCTGCTGGAAGGCAAACCACTTTATATTGAAGGGATGATTTCTAAGAAAGGAACTGCGTTTGATGCAACCGTACAATTCAATGCCGACAAACGTTTTGTAGAGTTCTTGTTTGACAGGAGCAACACCAATAAACAGACTCAAGGCAGTCAGCAAACCCAATCGCAGGAAGCTCCGAAAACTTTTAGAGATAAAGAGTTGGATAATGAGCAATATCAAAAGTTCAAAGACGGGCAGACTGTTTATGTTAGCGGATTGGTGGATAAGAAAGGCAAGGAATATAATGGTTACATCACTTTCAACAAGGAAACCAATAAAACAGACTTCTCTTTCCAAAATCCAAATAAGATCAAAGAACAGGTGAAACCTACTGAAGCCCATAAAATACAAACTGCGGTCAATTCGGAAGGAAAAACCAATGAAGCGACCAAGAACATCAAAGAGCCTTTACAATCAGGGCAAACAAATCCCGATAACAAAAAACAGCAGGAGCAACAGGAAGCACCCGAAGCAACTACAAAGTCCAAAGGACGCAAAATGTAATGTGTGATGAAAGTAGTTATTGCAGAAAAACCGAGTGTAGCAAGGGAAATAGCCATTCTGTTAGGAGCCACTGAAAAAAAAGAGGGTTATCTCATAGGTAACGGCTATTGTGTTACTTGGGCTTTCGGTCATTTGGTAGGTTTAGGCATGCCTGAAGATTATGGAATTTCCGGATTTCATAAAGCCTCCCTGCCTATATTGCCTAATCCATTTTTATTGACAGTACGAAAAATTAAGAAGGGCAAGATTTATTTGGCCGATATAGGGGCTTTAAAGCAACTAAAAATCATTGAACAGGTCACAAACCGCTGTGATAGTATTATTGTAGCGACGGATGCAGGGCGTGAAGGGGAATTAATCTTCCGCTACATTTATGAATTCCTGAACTGCCAAAAGCCATTTCAACGTTTATGGATTAGTTCATTAACGGAAAAGGCAATCCGGGAAGGGTTTGATAATCTTAAGCCAGGAGCCGAATTCGACGGATTATACAACGCAGCACAAGGCAGAAGCAGGGCGGATTGGCTAGTAGGCATTAATGCATCACAGGCTTTGAGCATTGCCGCAGGAAATGGCGTATATTCTTTGGGAAGAGTACAGACACCCACACTAGCATTGATATGCAGGAGATATCAGGAGAACAAAAACTTTTCCATTCAGACCTATTGGCAAGTGCAATTGGATCACCAAAAAGGATATAGCAATTTTAAAAGTCTTTCCAAGAACAAATGGGAGAATAAGAAACTAGCGGAAGATACCCTAAAATCCATCCAGCGCAGTGGAATTGCTGCCGTTACTTCCATAGAGAGCAAAACGGTTACAGAGCAACCTCCCTTACTGTTTGATCTGACTGGCTTACAAAAAGAGGCCAACATAAAATTAAATTTTTCTGCAGAGGAAACCCTTTCCATTGCCCAAAACCTTTATGAAAAAAAGTTCATAACCTATCCCAGGACTGGTAGCAAATATATTCCTGAAGATCTCTGGCAGGAAATTCCCAATCTGTTAAAAGCATTGGAACATCATAGCTCTTTCAAAGATGTCGTTTCCAAGGTGAAATGGGGAAGATTAAATAATCGTATAGTCAATGATCTTAAGGTAACGGACCATCATGGATTGTTGATAACCGATAAGGTTCCTTCAGCATTATCAGCTAAAGAAAATGCTATTTATGAAATGATTACTTTCCGTTTGTTGGAAACAGTTTCGCAAGCCTGCTCAAAAGAAATAACTAATGTTATTTTACAGGTATTGCATCATGATTTTACGATGAAAGGATGTAAAATAATTGAGCCAGGATGGAGAGCCATTAGGGGTAATTTTTCAGATGACAATGAGGACACGATACAGGATTTTCCGGAGCTTCAAAATAATGATGAATTAAAAATCAAAAATGTTGTCGTACTGGAAAAGAAAACCAAGGCTCCTGTTTTATACACTGAAGCCGGATTATTATCTGCCATGGAAAATGTTGGAAAAGAAATTGAAAACGAAGAAAAGCGAAAAGCTTTACAGAACATAGGAATCGGGACTCCAGCAACACGGGCGGCAATTATTGAAACCCTTTTTAAAAGAGACTATATCAGAAGGGATAAAAAATCCCTTATCCCTACGGAAAAAGGGATGCAGGTATATGAACTGGTCAAAGACAAGAAAATTGCTGATGCGGCTATGACCGCAGAATGGGAACTGGCTTTGCATAAAATTGAAAGTAACGAAGCAGATGCCACGACATTTCAAAAAGAAATGGAAAACTATGCAACTTCAATTACACAGGAATTATTAGCCTTATCCATCGTATCCGAAATAATCCCAGACCTTGCTTGTCCGAAATGCAAAAAGCAGCATCTATTAATCAGGGATAACATTGTCAAGTGTCCTGATGTCCTTTGCAATTGGATTCAGTTCAGAAATATATGTGGTTTGCAATTGAATGTATCGGATTTGGAGTATCTAATCAGAAACGGAAAAACCACCCTTATTAAAGGAATGAAAAGCAGATCTGGAAAAAAATTTGATGCCTATATCGTTATGAATGAAAGAGCGGAGACTTACTTTGAATTTGAAAAAACAAAAAAGAGAAATAATGAACAATAACGCCAAGCTGTCTCAGCAAAAAATTGAACCTCTTATTTATACAATCCGCAACAAGCAGGTCATGCTGGACAATGACCTTGCCAAAATCTATCAGGTAGAAACTAAGGTGTTTAATCAGGCAATCAAAAGAAACACTGATCGTTTTCCTGAAAACTTCTGTTTTCAGCTTACACAAGATGAATTTGACCACATAAACTTGAGGTCACAGATTGTGACCTCAAGTTCAGGACATGGAGGAAGGCGTTACCTGCCGCATGTATTTACTGAACAAGGAGTCGCTATGTTATCTGCCGTTTTGCGTAGTAATGTTGCAATAAAAGTCAGTATTGAGATTATGAATGCCTTTGTCGAAATGCGAAAGATATTAATCAGTAATACAGCCCTGTTCTCGCGTTTGGATAAAATAGAACTAAAACAGATAGAAGCTGATGGAAAATTTGAAGAAATTTTCAAAGCGTTAGAAAGCGGAAAACTATATAGTGATAAAGGGATTTTCTATAATGGGCAGGTATTTGATGCTTATGCCTTTGCATCCGATATTATACGCAATGCTCAAAAATCTATTATCCTAATTGATAATTATGTGGATGATACTGTACTTACGCAACTAGGAAAACGTAAAGAAAATGTTTCTGTAACAATTTATACCAAAAACATCAGTAACCAATTAAAGCTCGATATTCAAAAATACAACAGTCAATATCCGCCTGTTACCATTATAAAAATGACCGATGCTCATGATCGTTTCCTATTGATTGATCAGACTGAATTATACCATATTGGTGCATCCTTAAAGGATTTAGGTAAAAAATGGTTCGCCTTTTCCAGAATGGATATAGAACTTAGTAGGATGCTCGAGTTACTCAAGAACTGCTGACAGCCATTATCCGGAATGACAAAAGATACCAACTAAAGTTGGGATGTAACCATTCTTCAAAAGCCATTCAAATTGTTCTAAATTTCGGAATTTATTCGGGCAGAGCCACTAGTAAACAAGGCCTTTACAGATTGTAAGGGCTTTGTTCGTTTTCTGGTGGCAATAAACGGTATGGGGAATAAGTTGAAAATTTGATGTTTCCAATATTACAAAAGTTAATAACCTACAAACAAACACTTTAATTTCTTTAATGGAACAAAATTTTAATAATAATTTCCATTCCAAGGGGAGAATTCCAGAAATAAAAAGTAAATTTGCTCTCAATCATATGGATTATAACGTTCTTTAAAACTCAATAAGTTTCATGCAGGAACTTTTTTAAGAGATTGAAAAGAGATTGATAATTGTGGCACATTCGTGGCACTTTTAATCTCGGAAATAAAAATATTAGTGTTTATGAAGGTTAAAACCAATAGGTTCGAACCCCTCATCGCCCACCATAATTTACAAACCTCCAAAGTCATTTGATTTTGGAGGTTTTTTATGGTTCGAAAAATTGAGTGTTATTTATCTAAAACCGTCAAATGTCCATAGTTACTAGTAATAAGCGATTCGAACAGCGTAACGTATTTTTAATAATTATTTTGAGTAATTTAAACTCTAGGTTGGCGTATACAATTTGGGTTTAATTTAGAAATACCTTTAGTTCAAGGTTTAGGAAAGGCACTTATATACTTTATTTAGTAAATCCAACTTTATTATCAATAATTGAATCCCTAACTTTCTCCCCCTGCTACAAGTGGCTTGGGACTAAATCAAGCCCATTTTTCGATTATTTCTAAGCTCCCGAATACAAAACCATTTTCTCATTAAGCCAATTGCCTAAATCACTTGTAGTAGCTATTGGCGGGAGTAGCTTTATTACGCAATCTTTATGTTGTTATTCAGTAATTCTACGTTGAAATTTACTTTTGCTTTTAAAGCACTGAAAACTCTTAATATTGTTTCAACGGTCACATTTGTAGTGTTGTTTTCAAGTTTTGAAATCTGGGCTCTTTGAACGCCAATTAATTTACCTAATTCATCTTGAGTCATATTTCAAGGCGAATTTTTTTGATTAAGTTACCTATGATTTCCATTTGAAGTTCTTGTTCGTAAAGCGTTCTTTTTACGCTTCCATTTTCGCCAATAAATTCATTCTTAATTTGGTCAAAAGTGAACATTTCTAATTCTTTTTCTTTATTTTTCATTTCGCTTAATTTTAAATTCAAAGTATTTTAACCTTATACTTTCCGCTTTTTCAATTTCTTTTTCTGGAGTTTTTCCAGTCTTCTTAATTATTCCGTGCGTTGCTAAAACTAAAGTCTTGAAATCTATTTGGATTTATCGCCTCAATACAAAATAAGTGGTTTGAGACTACATTAAGCCTTCGTTAGACGACCAATGCTTTCCAAATAAAAGTCCAATTTTGGTCAGTTACCTGTAGGCTGTTTTATTAGTTTTGTAAACTTTCGATTTCGGTTTTTAGATTTTCTAAGTGGCGATTTATAATTGCCCAAACTATTGAATTATCAATACTATCATAAGCGTGAACTAAACGATTACGAAAGCCAATAATTTGTTTGTCATTTTCAATTACAATTTCAGATTCAATCTGTCTTAATTTATTTAAAGCCTCTCCGATAATTACCAATTGCCTTTCGACGGCACTTTGAGTTTTTCTATCTTTATCATAAATATTAAAATCTGTAATTTCAATAGTAAATTCGCGAATTAAGTTTATCGCCATTAAGACATCAGAAAGATACTTTTTGCTCTTTTCCGTCATAAAGTAAAATTTTTGTTGAGTCTATATTTTTTCTAAGAATCGGATTTTTAATTGATGAATTTGTCAATAAATCAACTTTTCTTTGAAAAAAATCTTCAAGTTTATCCCAAATATCCATCAAAATTTCTCCACGCTCGATTGGGTCTTCGTTTTCAATTTCGATTAATAAATCTATATCGCTAGATTCATCATTGAAATTTTCAGTCACAGCAGAACCAAAAGCGTAAATGTTTTTAACATTATGACTTTTGCATAAGGTCAAAAACTCTGCTAATTTCATTTGTATTGACTCTTTCATTTTCATTAGGCTAAGATAGTTATTTTTTTTGAAAATTCTTCTTCTATCGTCAACGCCAGCCCGGTCAGCTTACTAACCTGAGTTCGATTAATAATTTTAGATAAAAAAATGCATAAAAAAAAGAATAGTTGTATATTTAAGTTTCTGACATTCAAATATTTAAACAACTATTCCTTTTATGACTAATTTTGATAAAGTTACAGATATTTTCTGTTTGGTTGATGAGTTTTGTAATAATTTTGATAATTACACCAAAAACTTCATCATTGCAAGCCTTCAAAGCGTCCACCAGTAATGTCAAAAAGTGAAGTGATAACAATTACGATTCTATTTCATTTGAGTGGGTATCGCTGCTTTAAACACTTCTATATTTATTATGTTCAGCAGCACATGAAAGATGATTTTCCTAATACCGTATCCTATAATAGGTTTACAGAATTGATGCAAAGTACTATTTTACCGCTCACGATGTTTTTGAAAACTTGCTGTTTAGGTGAATGTACCAGCATTTCATTTGTAGATTCCACACCGATTAGAGTTTGTAAAAATAAAAGAATAAAACGCAATAAGGTATTTAAAGACATTGCACAAGTTGGTAAATCTACAATGGGATATTTCTATGGTTTCAAGTTACATATCTTAATTAATGACAAAGGTGAAATACTAAGTTTTGCAATAACTCAAGCTAATGTTGACGATAGAGAACCCCTGAAAAACGAGAATTTTTTGAAAGATATATTTGGGAAACTCTTTGGAGATAAGGGATATATTTCTAAAGAGTTAACCAAAATTCTCTTTGTTGATGGCATCCATCTCATTACAAGTATTCGTAACAATATGAAAAACAGCCTTATGAATATGTGTGATAAAATAAATTTAAGAAAACGCTCGGTTATTGAAACTGTAAATGATGAACTTAAGAATATGTGCCAAGTTGAACATTCCAGACATAGATCGGTTGGTAATTTCTTCACAAACCTCATTGGTGGATTAATCGCCTACAGTTTCTTCCCTAAAAAGCCTTCGATTGTTTATAACACAATAACTACGAGTCAATTACAACTTTTTTATTAATCGAACTCAGGTTACTAGTAAATTATTTGATTGCTAGTTTCTTCAAATCCTGCACAAAATGGTTCGTAAACGGTCTCGTATGGACCACCATAATTTTAAAAACCTCCAAAGTCTTATGATTTTGGAGGTTTTTTATGATTCGAAAACTTTCGAGTTATTTACATAATCTCTTTAGAACCATATATTTATTGATAAATGGGTTCGAATTGTCTAAGGTCTTTTTAATAATTCAAACTGTAGCGTCGATACAAATCACCGAGAAACTAGCAATGAGAATTAGCTACTATAGCGGTAGTACTTAATATATTTGGACAAGTACATCAGTTGGAATATTTAATTTATCATGCAACTGACGAATCATTTCCAGTGAAAGTTTTCTTTTACGATTCAATATTTCACTTGCTCGACTTTTCAAACCTATAATATTTGCGAGATCAGTTTGATTATAACCCATTTGTTCCATTCTGAATTTAATTGCTTCAATTGGGTCAGGCAAACCGATAGGGAAGTGTTCATTTTCGTATTGGTTAATTAAAATTCCAAGCACTTCAAGTTCGTCGCCTTCAGGTGAACCACTTTTTGCATCAAATATTTTTTCAAGTCTTTCAAGAGCTTGATTATAATCTCTTTCTGTTTTTATAGGTTTAATTTCCATAACGATTAAATTTTGTTAGCGTTAATCTTATCATATTCTGCATGCGTTCCAATAAATCGAATCCAAACCATTTGATAATCATAATTTATTTTCACTATCAACCTGTAATTATTTCCTTTGATATTAAATACAACACGATTGTCAGTCAAAATACTTGCGCTTGGATATTCTTGTTTTATTTCATTTGGACTTTTCCATTCGGCTTTACTAGTTTCCTGGAACCATGATTTTAATTGTTGCTCAGAATCAGCATGAGCTTCCCAAAAATCCCGCAATATTTTCTTCGCAATTACTCTCAAGGTTTGATTTTTTTGACAAAGATAAACAAAAGTTCCCGTATTGGGAAGTGAATTCGGTTTTATTTCGAAGCGCATTAGTGCAATTTTACAGTAATTACTTTGTGGCAAGCTTCTTTAGATCATGCATAAACTGGTTCGTAAACAGTAAGGACCACCAAAAATTTACAAACCTCCAAAGTCTTATGATTTTGGAGTTTTTTTTGGTTCGAAAAATATGGTCTTTTTTACATAAAAAATAAAACACTTGTATTTACTGACGGTAAGAGGTTCGAATTACCTAAGGTCTTTTCAAGAGATTAAGCTGCTAACGTCCTTAGCTGTTGCCAGAAGTCTTTTTTTGTATTTGATTAAAAAAAAGTACTCTTGCAAAAAATTATAACTATATTAGTTGAATAAAAAACAACTTTTTAATCACTAAATATTATGTCAAGCGTTATTTCTAAAGATTTACAGAATTATCTTAAAACTATTGAAACAGAATCTAAAGATGTTTTAATAGATGGATATTTTCATGTTGATTATGTAATCGATGCATTTAAAAAAGGTGAAGAAAATGGAGACCAAAAAGCATTAGAAGATTTAAAAAATAAATTTACTGGAGCTTCCACACAAATGTTTCTTTATGGGATTGATTTAATAAGAAGATTAGAGGAAGAAGGTTACATCCGAGGATTTTTATGTTAATCCTTTTGCTTTTAAATTTTTAGTTGTTACTAATTTAGAAAATACTTTTAATGAGAAATTTATAGAAAAATTTTTTGAAGTATCATTTGAATTACAAAATAAATTTAAAGGAGAATTTGGAATAAATGCTCAATATTTCTTTGTTCAGAGTAATAATTTAAATGCATCTGAATTGAAAGTTGACGGTTTTTTAAAAGTATCAAATGAGCAATAGGGTAGATCATGGTAACCATAATAAAGAATTATCTGAGCAACTTTATACAGAAGGGAAGTTTTTAGATTGGGCTAATACTACAGCTTTTTATTCATCTCTTCACTTTGTTCACAGCAAATTACTTCCCGGGACTTATAGTGGAACTTTGTGTAATAGCATAGAGGATGTTATAGAGTCTTAAGATGTAAAAGTAAACACGAAGCTACTAGTCAATTAGTCCAGGTAGGCTTACCAGAAGTAGCAGCATATTATTCTTTTTTAATGAAAATTTATGTTCTTATATATAGCTGCTAATCTCATACATTAATTTTTCTTATCATAATCCAATTTTAAAAGCCTTCCGATTATAAATCATTTAAAAATACTCTCAACCACCTGTAAAAGATTTTCTCTGACTACTTCATATTCGGGTAATTTATCAGGTTGAATTTGATGTCCTAAACTGTTCTTCCAAGCACCTTTTAAAGCTTTATCACTTTTTGGGTTAATTAATTGATCTGCTCCAGTGAATTCAATATTCTTGAAGGTTCTTCGCCTAAATTAGTGGAAAGTCAAAAAATGACCTAATTTTAGGGCATGGAATTAGACGGATTGGGAGTTTTGTTAGGAGTTAAATCTCCATGGGTTTTAAAAAAGATAGAT
>NZ_JBLVPW010000013.1:0-152258 GCF_048286715.1 Flavobacterium kochi | reverse complement strand
CATTTGAAGAATTAGGTATAACTTAAAAACAACTGAATAGATGGTTTCTCTGAAGAATTAGGCAATATATTATTGTGAAAATCAGTATGTTATATAATTCCTTATAATAAGTTAGATAGAATAAGTGGCGACCTTTGCAGCGGAATCGTGGCGACCTTTGTAGCGGAAGATCCATTTAGAAGAATGAAAATGAATTAAAGATAAAACAATTCGTAAATAAGCGAATTAAATTGAATTTTGAAATAAATGAATTTGAGTTTGATAAAGACAAACCTTGAGAAAGTTTAATCGCAAATGACGAAAGTTATATTTATTCTAGTTTTAAATATGTAATTGACCACACATTAATTAGACCAAGAGATTTAATTCTCTTTTTTAAACCTTTGTCGGAGTTAAAATTACCCATTCCATTAAACAAAAATGATGTAAATGTATTACTAGGAAAATATTCTGTTGAGTTTGTTAAAGAATTAAGAAATGGATTATCTGCTCATTATTCATCAAAAGACATATTTGACTTTCAATAGTTGTGTAAGTGAAGCAGTTACTTTTGGATATTTTGAAAATGAATTAAAAAAACAGGATTTTTCAGAAAATGCAAATGAATTGTTAGAATTATTATTTGATTTAATCAATTATAGGTAATATATCAATTCAAAATAAAACATATTTTAAGCATTGGGAACAAGACGACGAAATATTCACATTTAACAAAAGTCATAATATAATTCTTTACTTTAAGAAATTACTGCCAAAGAAAAAGATGAAATTAACGTCGGTTAACAGCTTCTATAATTGATTTGGGCAATTGACTTAATTTAAAACGATTTTTTTTTAAGATGTTTTGATATATCCGGACAATAGTCCTTTCTTAGTTCCAAACCACTTGTAGCATCAGAATGTTTGCGGTAATCATACAGTAAAATGAATAAATTAATAACTAAAAATAAACATTTAAGATATGGCGAAAGTGACAAAAAATGAATTAAAAAAATTTACGGTAAAATAAAAATCGTAGATAGCTTCCCTGATTATAAAGTAAAAGTTGTTGAAAGTTTTGCTGACGTAAATATAGAAATAGTTGATTCTTTTCCAAACTCGGGAAGTAAATGGAAAATTGTCGATTCTTTCCCAGATTTTAAAATAAAATATATTGATAGCTTCCGAAAGGTTAATTAAATTTATTATCTTAAATACAGAGCATATACTTTTCAAAACACCCTGAATAGTCTGACAACACAGCTGTTATTACGATTATAGCGGAAATTATCCGTACATTTGAATAAAATTTAATTTTTTTAATTATGGCTACTAAAGATTTAAAAGAAGAGAAATCGAGGTTTGACACTCGCTTACCGAAAGAAATGAAATATTTTTTTGAAAAAGCAGCACGTCTGGGTGGCTACAGAAGCCTTACCGATTTTGTAGTTCTGACAGTTCAAGAAAAAGCAAAAGAAATTATCTTAGAGAAAGAACAAATTATTGCTTCACAAAAAGATAGTGAGATATTTTTCGATGCAATTACTAATCCGCCCAAAGCAAACAAAAGTCTTGTTGACGCTGCAAACGAATACAAAGCGCTTTTGTCTAAATGAGTGAACTAACAGAAAACCTAAATTCCAATCACAGAAAAAAAGAATTTTCTTGTGGTAAAGAAATGCATGATAATTATTTACAAAACCAAGACAATCAAGACATTAAAAGAAAACTTTCTGCCTGCTTTGTAATCAATGATGAAGAAAGTAATTTATTGAAAGGTTATTATACTTTGTCAAATAATAGTATTCCTCAAAGTATGATTCCAACTGAATTTCAAAAAAAATTACCAAAATCATATGACTCGATTCCAACAACCTTACTGGGACGGTTAGCGATAGATGATAGATTTCAAGCTAAAGGAGTTGGAAAATTGTTATTGCTAGATGCATTAAAAAGGAGTTACGAAATATCTAAAAGTATTGGCTCTTTTGCTGTTATAGTTGACCCGTTGGATGAAGATGTAGTAAAATTTTATGAGAAATACGGACTTATTAATCTTCCAGATAGTGGAAAAATGTTTTTACCAATGAACACAACCCTATTTGAATAGAATGCAGTGATCATAAACACAAACACCTTTGTGAGTCCATAATTATTTTGGTTAATATGGTTACTTCGTTCCCTGCAATACTCCAATCCACCACTTGCACCCGTTCATAACTCCGTAAAATTTCTTTTTAATACCAACTTCTAAATTCCTAATTTGCGGCTTCAAATTAAAAGCATAAAATGAAGGTCTGTATTGCCGAGAAACCAAGTGTAGCACGAGAAATCGCATCCGTTTTAGGAGCCAATACCAAACATGATGGGTATTACGAAGGCAACGGCTATGCTGTAACCTACACCTTTGGCCATCTGTGTACCTTAAAAGAACCTAACGATTACAAACCCCATTGGAAAAGCTGGGATTTGAATAACCTACCCATGCTTCCCGAAAAATTCGAAACCAAAGTGGTGGAAAATTCGGGTATTCAAAAGCAATTTAAAATTATAAAAAGTTTATTTGACAAAGCTGAACTTGTTATAAACTGCGGGGATGCTGGACAAGAAGGAGAACTTATTCAGCGCTGGGTAATGAATGAAGCCAATTATAAAGGCGAAGTAAAACGACTGTGGATTTCATCCTTAACCACTGAAGCCATTAAAGAGGGTTTTGAAAACTTAAAACCATCCACCAACTACGATAATTTATACTACGCAGGCTTTTCCAGAGCCATTGGCGACTGGTTATTAGGGATGAATGCCACCCGTTTGTATACCGTAAAGCATGGCGGTTACAAACAAGTATTGTCTATTGGTCGGGTGCAAACCCCTACACTAGCCATGGTGGTGGACCGGTTTAAAGAAATTGAAAATTTTAAACCACAACCGTATTGGGAGTTGCAAACCTTATATAGAGAGACACTTTTCAGCTATGAGGAAGGACGCTTTTTGAAAAAAGAAGATGGCGAAATTCTGGCCGAAAAAGTCAAGGAAAGTGATTTTGAAATTGTTTCTGTTGAAAAAAAGAATGGCAATGAGTTTGCGCCTAAACTATTTGATTTAACAGGCTTACAGGTGTATTGCAATACAAAGTTTGGGTTTTCGGCAGATGAAACGCTTAAAATTGTTCAAACCTTGTACGAACAAAAAGTGGTTACCTACCCCAGAGTCGACACGACTTTTTTACCAAACGATATCTATCCAAAAGTACCAGGCATACTGCAAAAATTAACCAATTATGCCGCGTTGACGCAACCGCTTTTAGAAAAAAAGATTAAAAAATCGACTAAAGTTTTCAACGATAAAAAAGTAACCGATCACCATGCGATTATTCCAACGGGCATACAAACTAATTTACAATACAATCAGCAACTGGTGTATGATATTATTGTAAAGCGATTTATTGCTGTGTTTTACGACGATTGTTTGGTAGCCAATACCACGGTAATTGGAAAAGCTGCGGATGTACTGTTCAAGACCACCGGAAAAGAAATCTTAAAAAAAGGATGGCGCGTCGTTTTTGAAGACCCCAATGCAAAAGAAAAAGAAGCTGATATATTACCGAGTTTTGTTATAGGCGAAAAAGGACCGCACGAACCCTCATTTTTAGAAAAGGAAACCAAACCACCCAATCAGTTTACCGAAGCAACTTTATTACGTGCCATGGAAACCGCGGGCAAACAGGTAGACGACGAAGATTTACGCGAATTGATGAAAGAAAATGGTATTGGACGTCCATCAACACGAGCCAATATTATTGAGACCCTTTTTAAACGCCAATACATTGTTAGAAACAAAAAACAGGTATTGCCAACGCCAACGGGGATTCAATTGATTGACACCATTCAAAATGATTTAGTAAAGTCGGCTGAACTTACCGGTTCCTGGGAAAAGCAGTTGAAAGATATTGAAAAAGGAACATTTACCGCCGCTTCTTTTATTAAAAATATGAAACGCATGGTAGAAGCCCTGGTGTATGAAGTGCGAAGTGAAACCACTCGCGCCAATATTTCGCATGCAGGAAATATTCAAAAACAAGAAGCTACTGTTGAGAAAAAAAAAGCGGCTGGAATTTTGGCTGAAGCATGTCCAAAATGCAAAAAAGCGACGATTATAAAAGGAAAATCAGCTTATGGTTGTGGTGATTATAAAGCAGGCTGTACTTTTGTATTGCCCTTTGCTTTTGCAGAGAAAAAAATATCAGAGAATCAATACTTGCGATTACTTCAAAAGGGATCTACGGTAAATTTAAAAGAATTTAAAACCGACGCTGGTCCCGTGGAAGGTTTGCTTCGTTTTGATGAAAATTTTAAACTTAAACTGGAACCTAAGAAAATAGATCCAAAAGCAACATCGGATGTATTAGTCTGTCCGAAATGCAAAAAAGGAACAGTTCTTAAGGGAAACACTGCTTATGGGTGCAGCGATTATAAATCGGGCTGTGATTTTAAAGTTACTTTTGATATGGTTAGAGTTAAATTAAAAGACCAAAAAGCAACCAAAGAATTGGTTCATACTATTTTGAAAGAAAGTATCTAACACCGTTCATCGCTATTTTGGAGTAAAATTGATGTCAAATGGATCAGATTACTATTTTGGTATGATTCCATCCTTACTTACACTATTCATAAAATCAACAGCCTGCTCCTTTTGTATATTCCAAAACTAAAAAAGGGACACTATGCTATTTTTTTATACTTTAGCTCTTCAAAACAACACCAAAAATTCACACCGATGTTTCAAAAAATGACCCTTTTACTGCTTCTGTTAGCAATTGTTTCCTGTAAAAAATCAGACGCAAATGAAAAAGATAAAATCAAAGCAGCACGCTGGCTACTGGGAAGTTGGGAAAACAATTCAGCTGATGGAAATCTTTCCGAAACTTGGGAAAAAGTAAATGACAGCACCTTTCAAGCACAGTCTTATTTTATAAAAGAAAAAGACACCTTACATTTTGAAACCATAACATTAAAACAAAAAGGGGAAGAACTGACTTATAATGCAGCCGTAAAAGGACAAAACGATGACAAACCGGTTGCTTTTAAATTGACAGCTGCAACAGAAAAACAATTGGTTTTTGAAAATCCAAAACACGATTACCCTCAAAAAATCAGTTACACTCAAATTACTCCTGACAGTTTGGTTGCTAAAATTTCGGGAATCCAACAAGGAAAACCAAGTTCAGAACAATTTTCGATGAAAAAGACCAAGTAAAAAGGTATCATTTCATACTCAAATCAAAACCTTGCTTCAAAAAAGCGAGGTTTTTTTATGCCCAAAACTATGGAAATCATCCTGTTAAAATATTACTTTTAATTAGTCTAAATAATATTTGTTAAATAAAAATTAAATTTTATTTTTGCCTTATTCTTATTTATTCTAAATAAGCTTTAACGCATTTAATTTTTAACCATGAACTATTTAAAACAACGAATACCCCAATTTATTTTTCTCGTCTGTCTGTTGCTCCTTTGTATAACCACCGCTTTTGGCCAAAACTCCGGTAGCATAAAAGGAACTATTTTAACTAGCGACAACAAACCCGCTGAAGGAGTTTCGGTCTCTATAAAAGGAGCAAACAAAAATACCATTGCGGATAACAATGGAACTTTTATATTAAAAAACATATCCGAAGGGGTTCATGTCTTAAAAGTTACTTTAGTTGGGTATAATGATCTGGAGCAGGAAGTTAAAATTACAATGGGAGCAGTCACTGCAGTAGCATTACAACTTACCTTATCGAACAATGAGTTGAATCAGGTGGTGGTTTTGAGTAATAAAAGCGCTTTCAAAACGAATCGTGTTTCTTCTTCTCTTCGTTTGCAATCGCCAATTATTGAGATTCCGCAAAACATACAAGTTATAACAGGGAAACTGATCAATGATCAACAAATTTTTGATATGCTTGAAGGGGTGACCCGCAATGTAAGTGGCGCTACAAGAGTGGAACATTGGGATAATTATGCCAATATTACCATGAGAGGCAGTCAGGTAGCCGCCTTTAGAAACGGAATGAATATAAGCTCCACCTGGGGCCCACTTACGGAGGATATGAGTATGGTAGAACGTATCGAATTTGTCAAAGGCCCTGCAGGATTTATGCTCGCAAACGGTAACCCAAGTGGTTTTTACAATGTTGTTACCAAAAAACCAAGCGGACGTACCAAAGGCGAAGCCAGTTTCACGCTGGGAAGTTTTGACAGGTATAGAGGTACATTGGATTTTGATGGAAAATTGACCAAAAACGGAAAATTATTGTATCGCATTAATGTAATGGGAGAAAAGAAACAAAGTTACCGTGATTTTGATTTTAATGATCGCTACACATTTGCTCCTGTACTTAAATATTTGGCAACCGATAAAACAGCCATAACACTGGAATACACGCAGCAATTTTCTAAAATAAACGCCGTTGGTGCCAATTATGTTTTTTCGCACAGAGGATATGCTGATTTACCAAGAAGTTTCTCCACATCAGAGGATAATTTAGATCCTACAAAAATGACAGAAAGAAATATTCTTGCCATTTTAGATCATAAAATAAATGACAAATGGAAGTTTACTGCCCAAACATCCTATCTTAATTATCAACAGGAAGGAATGTCATTATGGCCTACTGGCTTTGACCCAACCAATGACGCCATTCTTAAACGCGCCGGTGGAAATTGGGATATTTTAGGAAAAATCTATGTTGGACAAGCTTTTATAAATGGTGAAGCCACAACAGGATCAGTTACCCACAAAATACTATCGGGATTGGATCTAAGTGAAAAAACATTTTTTCACGACTGGTCACAATATTTCGCTTTGCCTGATTTAGACATATACAATCCGGTCCACGGAACACTAGCCGCTTCTCCTATTTTTGACAGAAGTAAAAGACTGGAAGACAGAGATGTAAAATACCAAAACAGTTACAAAGCACTCTATGTTCAGGACGAATTGGGTTTCTTGGATAACAGACTGAGATTAACATTGGCAGGAAGGTATACCCTCCTTAAAGCGTATAATGTTTATTCCGGGGGGACCAAAAACAAAAAATTTACACCGAGAGTAGGTTTGAGTTATTCCTTTGATAAAAACACGGCCGCCTATTTTGTAAACGATCAATCTTTTAATGAGAACTACGGTACCAACTGGGAAGGCAAATCTTTTAAACCTGAAACGGGAGGTAATATAGAATTTGGCTTAAAAAGAGACTGGCTCAACGGAAAATGGAATTCAGTTGTTTCAGTCTATCAAATTACCAAAAACAATGTTCTTACATTAGATCCGGAACATTCATCCGGAACACAACAATACAGTAGAGAAAGTGGACAACAAAAAACAAAAGGATTTGAGGTAGACCTTAGAGGAGAAATATTTAAGAACCTAGATCTTATTGTTAACTATGCCTTCACGGAAGGAAAAACAACCAAAGACACTGACGAATCGCTTGTGGGAACTCAAGTGGCAGGAACTACAAGGCATATCCAAAATGCCTGGTTGAATTATAAAATAGATAGAGGGCCACTAAACGGAGTTGGTTTTTCATTAGGATACCAATACCAGGTAAAAAGAGCACCCTGGTATATTTCGCCTGATAACAGCGGAATGCTTCCCGACTATTTCCGATTGGACGGAGGCGTTACCTACCAAAAAAACAAAATATCAGTCAACCTTGTTATCAATAATATTTTGAACAAATACCTGTATTCCGGAGGATATTATAGCTATAGCGACATGTATTACTGGCAAACAGAAGCCGGAACCAACATGCGCCTATCTGTTGGGTATAAATTTTAGAGTTAGTTAGTTTTGTTTGTTTGTTTAACTAAACTCCTCATTTCGGTGGGGAGTTTTATCCATTTTTAATGAAAAATAATAATTTTAAAAAAGGGATTGGAAAAATACATTTATGGCTGGGTTTATCGTCAGGTATAATTGTTTTTATAATTGCCATAACGGGCTGTTTGTATACTTTTCAGGAAGAAATACAAAATATCACTGAAGAATATCGCTTTGTAAAAGAACAGAATAAAGCTTTTTTACCTCCTTCAAAATTAGCTGTAATTGCTAAAAAAGAACTTCCTGATAAACTACTCCATGCTATAAAATATAATGAAAAAAATAATGCTGCAGCAGCTGAATTTTATCATCACCAACCCACCTATTACTACACAGTCTTTATAAACCCTTATACAGGAAAAGTTTTGAAAACAATAAACAATGTGGAAGGATTCTTTCCTTTTATACTGGACGGGCATTTCTATCTTTGGCTGCCTCATAAAATTGGACAGACCGTCGTGGCATCGGCAACATTAGTATTTCTGACACTGCTGGTTTCGGGTTTAATTCTTTGGTATCCCAAAAATAAAAATGCGGCAAAACAGCGCTTTTGGTTTAAATGGAAAAAAGGAACAAAGTGGAAAAGAAAAAATTACGATTTGCACAATATTACCGGTTTTTATGTGCTTATAATCGGAATTATTTTCGCCATTACGGGTTTGGTATGGGGATTTCAATGGTTTGCATACTCTTATTATAAAGTATCCGGCGGTGAAAAATCATTACTATATCAAGAACCTCTTTCCAAAATAAATACAAACACAGCAGCTAGTGCAATCGCAAACCCGTTGGATAAAGTCTGGCATACAATGCAAAAAGAATATCCTCAGGCAGAATCAATTGAAATACATCCGCCAGAAAAGGCTGCTTCACCAATAGCTGCCAATGCGAATTCAGATAAAGGAACCTATTGGAAAATAGACTACCGTTATTTTGATCAATACAGTCTAAAAGAAATGAATGTTTCACATCTGTGGGGCAGACAGAAAGAAGCTAAAATTGCTGACAACCTCATGAAAATGAATTATGACATTCACACAGGTGCAGTATTAGGTTTACCCGGAAAAATAGCTGCATTCCTATTTAGCCTGCTCATTGGGAGCCTTCCAATATCCGGATTCTATGTCTGGTGGGGACGAAATAAAAAAAAGAAAAAAGGAACAGCAGCAAAGGCTTAAATCAGTATCGAAAAGCATAATTGAAAAATTTAGCGTACTTGCTTTAAACCTTTCAATTCTTTTTTTATCTAATGATAATAATTTAAAAAAATCCGTTGTGCTTTTTTGAATTAGAATAGCGCAGCAAGCAGACCAATATAAAATAAAAAAAAATTTAATTCACAAAAATTTAAACTGCACTGATAAAAATTCCTCTTTAATAGGGTAAATAATAATTGCTATTATAATATTAATTTTTACATTTGCGCTATTTTTATTTATTCTAAATAACTAATTAATTAAAAAACACACTTCCACTATCAGTAAGAACCTTTATAAAAAATTTATGAAAAAGAATCTTTTTATTTCTTTTGCCTTAGTCGCTACTTTATTTGCCAGTGCACAGCAAAAAAACACCCTTTTGGAGCAGTCTTTCTGGAAAACAGCTCCAGATGTAAACGCAGTTAAAGCTGAAATAGCCAAAGGAAACAGCCCGTCAGCATCAACCCCAAATGCTTTTGATGTAACTGTTATGGCAATTAATAATGATGCGCCTGCGGCCACCATAAAATTTTTATTAGAACAACCCGGAAATGAAGTTACCAAACCAACACACGACAATCGCATTTATTTGCACTGGGCGGCTACTAAAGGAAATATCGAAATCATAGAATACCTTATAGCCAAAGGGTCGGACATTAACCTGGAAGACAGCCAAGGTACCTCCCCAATTACACTCGCGGCCAATAGTGGTCAAACCAATACCGCCGTTTACGACGCTTTTTTAAAAGCTGGAATAGACCCTAAGAAAAAATACAGAGATGGTGTAAACCTGTTGCTTATGGCGATACCTTTTGACAAAAACCTCGCCCTTTCCAACTATTTTATTGGAAAAGGAATGTCACTTACAGCTACTGATAATGATGGTAATACTGCATTTAATTATGCCGCCAGAACAGGTAATGTAGCCCTTTTAAAAACGTTATTAGAAAAAGGTGTACCATACAATGATAATGCGCTACTTATTGCAGCGCAAGGTTCCCGCAGGGAGGCAAATACTATGGAAACCTACAAATATTTGGTAGAGGAATTAAAAATGAAACCGACTGCAACCAGCAAAACAGGAGAAACTGTTCTTCATTTTCTAGTAAGTAAACCTAAGCAAACTGAAATTATCAACTACTTTTTAGCCAAAGGAACAGATATCAATAAAGCCGATAACGACGGTAATACTGCCTTAATGAACGCTGCCGCGGCCAGAGAAATTAGTGCTTTGGAACTGTTATTGCCAATTGTAAAAAATAACAATCTGCAAAACAGCAAAGGGCATTCCGCATTAACGATGGCTGTGAAGTCAGGAACTCCTGAAGCAGTAGCTCTTCTTTTAAGTAAAGGTGCGGCTCTAAATGTTCAGGACAAAGATGGAAACAACCTGGGATATTACCTAATACAGTCGTACAGACCGCAAATGGGAATGGGTCGTGGACCGGAAGCAGCAAATGCACCAAAACAAGATCCTTTTGCCGCTAAAATAAAATTGCTTCAGGACAAAGGATTAAACTTAGCCAGTCCCCAAAAAGACGGAAGTACGCTGTACCACTTCGCTGTAGCCAAAAACGATTTAACTTTACTAAAAAAAATTGCTGATTTAAACATCGATGTAAACGTTAAAAATAAAGATGGCTTAACCGCTTTGCACAAAGCAGCGATGATTTCTAAAGACGATACGATCTTAAAATACCTGGTGTCTATGGGTGCCAAAAAAGACATTAATACCGATTTTGACGAAAGCACCTACGCCTTGGCAAAAGAAAATGAGTCTCTAACAAAAAACAATATATCTCTAGAATTTTTAAAATAACACTATGAAGTCAATAATTAAAATAGGTCTTACAGCTGCGCTACTATGCGTCATATCTTTCCAAGCAGCCGCACAAACAAGTAAATACAAATGCATGCTTCAAATGTCCAACTATATGGGAGAAGGTGCTTACATTGTCGTTTCACTTGTAAACGCCAAAGGCGAATACGACAAAACGCTTTATGTAATGGGTGATGATAAAAAATGGTACAAAACACTTAAAGAATGGCATAAATTCTATTCTAAAAAACCTACGGATATCAGTGCCAAAACAGGAGCTTCAGCAACTGGTGGTGACCGCAGTATAACCACAATAGAAATTGAAGATTCCAAAATTAACAAAGGCTATAAATTGCGATTTGAAACAGCAGTAGAAGATCAAAAATATTACGTAAATGATATTGAGATTCCTCTTACTACCCAGGGAATTGCTGAAAAAACAGAAGGTAAAGGGTATATTCGCTACGTAAGATTAAACAAAATCTAATAGATTACATCAATGACTCTTTCTTTTTGGCGTTACACACACTTGGCTTTGGCTGTGTTTTCTTCTTTATTTTTACTACTGGCATCGGCAACTGGTGTTGTACTTGCAATAGATGCAATTCAGCAGAAAGTACCGCCCTATCGAGTGGAAAATTTCGAAAAAATAACGCTGGGAGAAACCTTGCCTGTACTGCGCAAAACCTATCCCGAAATAACTGAATTAAGTGTTGACCACAATCAATTTGTAACACTGCAGGGTATTGATCGGGAAGATAATGATATCAATGCCTATATTGACCCCAGAACAGGGAAAATACTAGGTACACCTATCAAAAAAAGTGATTTTATCCAATGGGTTACGGCGCTTCATCGCTCTTTATTTCTTAAAGAAACGGGGCGTTTTTTTGTTGGAATTATTTCCTTTTTGTTAGTATTGATTTCCATTTCGGGTTTTGCCCTTGTTCTTAACAGGCAAAGAGGCTTACGCAATTTCTTTTCTAAAGTCATCAAAGACTATTTTGCTCAATATTACCATGTTGTATTGGGTAGATTGGCGCTCATTCCGATTCTGATTATTGCAGTTTCCGGAACTTATTTATCCCTGGAAAGGTTTAACTTTTTCATGGAGACAAAAGCAAATCCAGAAGAAAAAACTACAGTTTTAGGACGTTCTCCTATTTCAAAAGACAGTGCTGACTCGTCTGTATTTAAAAATACGCTACTGGCTGATGTTCAAGAAATTGAATTCCCTTTTTCGGATGATCCCGAAGAATATTATAACATTAAATTAAAAGACCGTGAAATCGAAGTCGATCAAATTTCAGGTGCTATTGTAAGCGAATCTCGCTTTCCGATGACCACCCAATTATCCGATCTAAGTCTCGATTTGCATACCGGGAGAGCGAGTATCTTTTGGGCTGTAATACTGGGAATTGCCGCTGTAAACATTCTGTTTTTTATCTACTCGGGTTTTGCCATGACGCTAAAGCGAAGATCAAGTCGCATTAAAAACAAGCACAAAGCCGAAGACAGCAAATTTATTTTACTGGTAGGATCGGAGAATGGCAGTTCGCTCCGATTTGCCAATGCTATTCATAAGCAATTGCTTGGTAACGGGCAAAAAGCACATCTTACGGAACTTAATAATTATGCTGTTTTTCCCAAAGCAGAACACCTTATCCTATTTACTTCAACCCACGGACTGGGGGATCCTCCTTCTAATGCAGGCAAATTTTTATCACTTGTCAGCAAATACGAGCAGCAGCAAAAAATCAATGTTTCAGTGGCAGGTTTTGGTTCTCAAGCTTATCCTGATTTTTGTGGTTTTGCGCGGGAAATTGATCTCTTCTTGGCAAAACAAAACTGGGCTGAACGCCTTTTAGAATTACAAACCATAAATGACAAATCTGCTGAAGAATTTGTAGGTTGGGTAAAATTATGGGGGCAGAAAACAGGAATTCCTCTTTCCACTACCCCATCATTATACAACCATGTTCCAAAAGGAGTACAAAAACTAATGGTACTGGAAAAAACGGCCATTTCTGATACCGAACATACATTTTTACTCACGCTGCGTGCTCGTATGAATGCGAAATTCAATTCAGGAGATTTATTAGCTGTCTATCCGGCAAACGATGTAAGAGAACGTCTCTACTCTATAGGAAATCATAACGGCAACATACAATTAGTGGTAAAACTGCATCCTTCTGGTTTAGGGTCAGGTTATTTGTATGGCGTGGAACCGGGTTCGATCATAAAAGCACGCATCATCAGGAACAATGCTTTTCACTTCCCAAAAAAGACATCTAACGTAGCTCTAATTTCCAACGGGACCGGTATCGCCCCTTTTCTTGGAATGATCGAGCAAAACAAGAAAAAAACAGTAATTCATTTGTATTGTGGCTTTCGACAGGAAACAGAGACCGTTTTAGGATATAAAAAATTTGCCTCTGACAGAATTCAAAAACAACAACTTAAAAGTTTTCATTTGGCTTTATCCCGTGAAGGGAACCATTATCATGTTATGGATCTTATAAAACGAGATGCTGATTTTTTTATTGATTTACTATTGCAGGGAGGAGTTGTAATGATTTGCGGTTCACTTGCGATGCAAAGAGACGTAGAATCTGTACTTGATGCGCTATGTCTTGGCAAAACAGCTAGAAGCGTTTCTGAGTATAAAGCCAACGGACAGGTACTAACGGATTGTTATTAGTAGCGATTCTTCTCCCGTCCTCTCCAAAAGATTGCTTCGTTCCTGGCAATAACCAGGAGCCAAAACCGGATTGAAACAGTATCTTTTTTTGTGCAACCGTTTGAATTATTCATTGCGCTGCGTAAGTGATGGTAGTGGAGCTCCTATCAGTTTTTTTACTTTTGATAAAAAATCTGGCACGTACAGCATGACCATAGTTTTTAGGGTGGGCGCGCCTCCACGAACTTTAGCAAACTGACGAAGTAAATGAACCAAACCACAATATTTAAAAACAACCTATATGACAGCGAAATACCCGTTTCTATTTCTTTTTTTAATTGTCTGCAACATCACCAGCAGTGCACAAACACTAAGAAAAAGAACCACTATGCTTATGGGTGGTCGCTTTGACATTACCATTGTAGCCATAGATTCGCTGGCGGCAGAACAAAATATAACTATCATTATTGCAGAAATTACAAGAATAGAAAATTTGATATCCGACTGGAAATCGGACTCGCAAGTATCCAAAGTGAACCAAAATGCGGGTATTCAACCGGTGAGGGTAGATAGAGAAGTTTTTGAATTAACACAAAGGGCAATTCGATTTTCAGAAGTAACCAATGGCGGTTTTGACATCAGTTTTGCGGCGATGGATAAAATCTGGAAGTTTGACGGGTCCATGACAGCGATGCCTTCTGAGAAAGCCATTAAGAAATCAGTAGAAAAAGTAGGTTATAAAAATATAATCCTGGACAGTGTTCAATCCACCATTTTTTTAAAACTAAAAGGTATGAAAATTGGATTTGGAGCATTAGGAGAAGGATATGCAACCGATAAATGCCGGGATATGATGATCTCAAAAGGGATCAAAGCCGGGATTATAAATGGATCGGGCGATATGAGCACTTGGGGAAAACAGCCCAATGGAAAGAATTGGAACATTGGTATTACCAATCCCATCCATCCTGATAAACTTTTAGCTGTTGTTCCATTACAGGAAGATGCGGTAACCACTTCGGGCAGCTATGAAAAATTTGTTGTTTTTGACGGCAAGCGCTATTCGCATATCATCAATCCAGCGACGGGTTATCCTGCTACAGGCTTATGCAGTGTGACGATTTTTGGACCGAATGCAGAAACTGCAAATGGCTTAAGTACCTCCTTAATGGTATTAGGAAAAACATCAGGGCTACTTTTACTCAACAAATACCCTGATTATAGTTGCCTCATGATTACGGACGATGGTAAAGTCGTGAAATCAAAAAACTTCCGAATCAAAAAATTTAAGGCCCGACTTTAATTACTTTGGTCTTAATTCTCCTTTTTAAACTTACTCGGTAAATAAGAGAATGATAGTACCGACTAAAAAGACTTTTTTCTTGTCATTTTAGCTGTACTATTTTTTTTGATAAAATCCGCGCCTATCCTTTAAATCCGCGCTACAGAAAAATTAACTCACAAAGCCAACTTCCTTTAACAAAATTTAACATAAAAAATGATCTTCAGCCTCTTTTGAGAGAAAGAATTTCAGATTTTACGGGGTCAAAAAAAAAGAATATTAACAAGAAAAAGACCTGAACTAAGAAGTTATCTGCAAAAAAAGCAGTTTAATAAAAACATAAAAAATTGAAATACAATTAGTTAAATATATCTTTAATTTTTATTAATATTTAATCTAAATAAGTTTTGCAAATCCATACTTCGGTTTTATATTTGCATCGTTATTTTTAATTATTCCAAATAAACAATCATGAAATATATTTTACTCCCAACATTAACCCTATTATTTAGTCTATCCTGTTTAGCACAAGAATCAGCAAATGCTTCTGATGATAAAAATTATGATGAAACTACATCTTCAGGATTTGATACTATAAAAAACAAAAGAGGAGGAGCCCTTAAAGAAGTTATCATTACAGTCAACAAAGAGAAAAAGCCAATAACAGCCTTACGTTCCGGATTAAAGCCAATGGATGTACCACAAAGCGTACAAATTATTGATGCTGAAATTATTGGACAACAACAAGCCATCCGTTTGAGTGAAGTACTGAAAAATGCAAATGGTGTATATGTTGGTTCTGCCCGTGGTGGAGCTCAGGAATCCTTTTTCTCAAGAGGATATGATATGTCTGCCAATAATATGTTTAAAAATGGTTTTCGTTATAATGCAGGATCTATTCCTGAGGTTTCTTCTTTAGATAAGGTAGAATTCCTAAAAGGTGGCTCTGCCTTATTATATGGAAACGTTGCTCCTGGAGGAATATTAAATTTAGTAACGAAAACGCCTCAATTTACTAAAGGAGGAGAAATTAGTATGCAGGCAGGAAGTTATGCTTACTACAAACCAACCATTGATTTTTACGGCCCTCTAAACAAATCTATCGCCTATAGATTCACCGGTTCTTATGAAAATTCAGAAAGCTTTAGAGATGTGGTAAAAAACGAACGTTTTTATATTAACCCATCATTCTTATTCAAAATAAGTGATAAAACTCAAATTACAGCGCAAGGTGATTATTTAAGTGCTGATTGGACTCCTGATTTTGGAACTGGAATAATTGGTAAAACCATTTTAGATTTACCCCGCAACAATTTTTATGGAGCACTTTGGTCAACTGGAAATACAAAATCTGCTAGTGCTTCGGTATTATTAAACCATGATTTCAACAAAAACTGGAGACTTAATTTCAATACTTCGTTTCAAAATTATGACAGAAGTTCTAAATCAACGGCCCAGTTGTCAAATTTAGATACTTACCCGGTTTATGGTGACTGGAAAAGAGGATTGGTGCAGAATAAAAACTTAGAACAAATATTTGCAGACCAATTGAGTTTACAGGGAACCTTTAATACAGGAAGCATCAAGCACCAGGTATTTACAGGGGTAGATTATGAAAATTCTTTCGCGACAGCATATACCTATGCTTTTTATGCCAGTCCAACTTCTACAACAGCTATTACTACGGAAAGCACTCCTATAAACCTTTTCACCTATGACCCTAGCACCCAGAGTAAAACTGCACCATACTCTAGAGCGACTCAATTTGTATATACAGACACCCAACGTTTTGGAGTCTATGCACAAGATTTAATTTCTTTTACAGACAAAATCAAGCTTTTAGCAGGATTGCGTTGGTCTTGGCAACAATCACAGGCAGACACCCATAACTTAACCAAAAATCCAGTAACTATTGCAGAAGGTAAAAAACGTTTAGACAATGCTTTTTCTCCAAAAATTGGATTAGTGTTCCAACCACAAAGAGATATGTCTTTGTTTGCCAGTTATTCCACCTCATTTACACCAAATACAGGAACAACAGTTGATTTACAACCAATAAAACCTTCTATTATTGACCAATACGAAGCAGGTGTTAAAAAGGATTTTTGGAGAGGTACTTTAAGTACAAACATTACTCTCTATCAAATTACCAATAGTAATTTAGCTCAAACTGCCGAATTTAAAGCGGACGGAGTTACTTTAAATACAGACACAACCGTTAAGGTTTTAAGTGGAGCAACTAAAAGTAAAGGAGTTGAAATTGATATTACCGCCAGACCTACTGAAGGGTTGAGTATCATTGCAGGTTATAGTTATAATGACATGAGATATTCAAAAACTTCAGGATTAAATGGAAGTTTCATTGTAGGGGATCGTGTAGCAAGAACACCAGCCAATACAGCCAATTTAAGTTTTTTCTATACATTGCAAACAGGAGCATTAAAAGGAGTGTCTCTTGGAGCAATAGGAAACTATATTGGCAAACGTGTTGGAGGCTGGAACAGCCAATATGATTCTACCAAACCGAATGGAATTTGGGACAGAGAAATTCCGTTAGAAGGCTACACAACAATTGACGTATCTGCAGGGTATACCTGGAAGAAATTCTCTATCTTGTGCAAACTATCAAACATTACAAACGAATTGAATTATACCGTACACGAAAATTACAGTGTAAACCCAATTGCACCACGTCAAGTATTGACAAGCTTAAAATATAAATTCTAAAACCTAGATTTGGTTTTATTTCATCCAAAACTTTTTCTGCCAATTTCATTTTTTTGAAAAGCAGAAAAAGTTTTTGGTTTTATCAAAATAAAAGTCTTTTTTACAAAAAAATAAAAAACAGTCTCCCCTTATAAAATTAAAAATCATGAAAAAAATCAACTTCAGAAATTTACACCGCGATTTAGGCTATTTCTATATCGGATTAATTGTTTCCTTTGCCTTTTCAGGGCTAATGATGAACCACAGGGAATCCTGGCATCCCGAGAAATATACGGTCGAAACAAAAGCCATTGCAGTGCAATTACCCGAAGAAAGCGAAATCAATGAAAAATTTGCTGAAGATTTAGGAAAAAAACTAGGCATCGATGACAAAATGAGACGTCAGATGGTAAAAAAAGGAACGTTTAAAATTTCTTTTGAAAAACACGATGTAGAAATTGATATGAAAACAGGAAAAGGTGAAATTGTATCCTTTGAAAAAACACCTGTCATTAGCCAATCCATGGGCTTACATAAAAACAACTCTAATTTTTGGATTTATTATTCTGATATTTTTGCATTGAGTTTAATCACCATTGCATTGACCGGAACAATAATGATTAAAGCTGGAAAATTCAGCTGGAAAAACAGAGGCTGGAAACTGGCGGTAGCCGGAGTTGTATTCCCTCTGTTATTTTTGATTCTATTTGGTTAAACTACACCTTTAAAAAATTAACAAACCTCGTTTAGAAATAGACGGGGTTTTTTGTTATAAAAGAAAGTGCATTTTAACTATATTTGATAGCACCATTGATCTGTTTCCGGAATACAACATACTAAATTTCAATTCATTTTTTAGACTAAAAAAACACCTAACTAAAAAAAGTGAACCCGAAATACTTCCCTATGAAAAATTCAAAAAAGAATCAATTAAAAAAAAGTCTGGGCTTAAGTTTTGGTATTGCGGTATTAATTGGAGGTACAATCGGTGTTGGAATCCTGCGTACACCAGGTGCTATTGCGGGTATGTTAGACAATTATTGGCTTATAATTACGTGTTGGCTTTTTGGAGGATTATATATTTTAATTGGTGCCAATTCGTATGCAGAATTAGCCACAATGCTGCCCAAAGCTGGCGGATCTTACAATTATATAAAAAGAGCTTTTGGAGATTATGCTGGTTTTCTATCGGGTTGGTTTGATTACATTACAAATGCAATTCCACCCGCTTTTTACTGTATTGTTATCAGCGAATATAGTGTTATTTTATTTCCAGCTTTGAAAAGTTATGCTACCATTATTGCCATTGCCTTTTTAATTGCATTTGTCCTTCTTCATGTCAGTGGTGTAAAAAATGGCAGCTTCATCCAGCAAGTGACAAGTATTATTAAAGTCGTTTTCTTTGTGGCATTAATTGTTGCCTGTTTTATGTATTCAGGCATAAAATTAAATTCTTTTGAAAAAGACACCCCTTTACTTCAAATGGGAGTACTATTCGGCTTTTTTAAATCACTTCAATTAATAATTGGTACTTATGACGGTTGGTACTCCGTTTGTTTTTTTGCAGAAGAAGATAAAAACCCGAGTAAAAACATTCCTCGATCACTCTATACTGGAGCTATAATTGTCATCGTACTTTATGTATTGATAAACATGGCCTTTTTTCATGTATTACCAGTGGCTTCTTTGGCAAATTCACCTCTGGCGGCTGCGGATGTTGCTAGAGTAGTTTTTGGAAATAATGGTGCAATTATAGTCACCGTTATTGCGATTTTCTCTTTGATCAGTATTCTAAATGCCTATATGATGATACCGGCACGGATATTATTCGGATTGAGCCGTGATGGATTTTTTATTACTAAAGGAACTGCTGTAAACAAAGGTGGCACTCCTATAACGGCCCTTTTAGTATCCTCCTTATTTAGTTTAATACTGATCATAATAGGGTCATTTGAAGTGTTATTTTCATTTGGGACATTCATGTCAGTTATTGTTTGGGGATTAGCTTATTGCTCGCTGATAAAATTAAGAAACAAAGAGCCCAATTTATCGAGACCCTATCGTTCCTGGGGCTATCCGTGGTCAACGCTATTTGTGATTATAGCCACCTTGGCACTATTGATAGGTTTTGCTTATAGCGACAGGAAAAACTTTTTAATCATTTTAATCATTGCAATAATTTCCTATCCCGCTTTTCTGTTTCTGAATCGCAGCAATAAAAAAGAATAACTACGAAATGAAATTAGCAGCTGTATTCTTAACAATTGCACATCACAGAAATTAAATCCGTGGCAATGAATTTTTTTGTTGATAGTTTTAATTTTTGCTCTACAAGCACATTTAATTATTTGCAAATAAATTATGTAATATATTAGCTAAAAAAAACAAAAAAATGGAACATAAAGCTAAATCAATTCGGCCTTTTATTGGAGCAAAAAATTATGAGTTATCTCGTGATTTTTATCGTGACCTAGGTTTTCAAGAAAGCATTTTATCCTCCGATATGTCATATTTCAATACTGATGGATTAGGCTTTTATTTGCAAAATGCTTATGTTAAAGATTGGATAGAGAATACTATGATTTTTATGGAAGTAGATAATGTCAGACGATTTTGGAATCAATTATTGGAATTAGAACTTACTTCTAAATATGATAAGGTTAGATTAACGCCAATCCGTGAACTAGAATGGGGAAAAGAATGTTTCTTACACGATCCTTCAGGAATTCTGTGGCATTTTGGAGAATTCAACACCAAATGAGTTAAGACATGTAATCAAGATTACAAACAATTACATTTTAAAATTCAGAATATAAAGAAATCAGAAAGCTTAATTAATTAGAATTCCATTCTTTTCAAGTAATTCAAAAAGACTGATGCTTTGATTGGGATCATATTTTTCAATCCCGCTTTGATACCATTTTTCTATCATATTGATTTGATGTGAAGTATACCCATCAGCATCTATTGGTAAGCCAAGTAAACCTGCGATAAGATAATCTTCCAAAACTTTATCCGTAACAATACGCTGGGGAATTCCATCACTGATACATCCATTCATTCGCTCATAATCTGACCTTCCGGAATTAAATCCAGCAGTAAAAGCATCATTGTTTTTTGCACTTTTAAAATGCTGAAATGGATTCAAACCAATTGAATATCCTTCAACATAATCTTGTCTATAAGCCGAACTAAATATCTTTTTCATCTGTTTATCAATGTGGTATTGTACAATTATTCCTCAAACATATTAACAATATGTCAGTAAATACACAAAAATCGTTTAAAGGAAGAAATACTCTTTAAATCGCAATGACAATGACGTTTATCGATAAAATGTTGTCGTGCAACTACATAAATCTGACGAATCTTTTTTATGGAAATAGGCACTATATCTTCTCTTTTCACAACAAATATTCTTCCCTCTTTAATTTTAATGATTATTTCATTAGTTTTGAACCGACCATTAATTATTTATACAAAGAACTATTATGCCAACACCAATTGCAGATTGTCTGTACTGCCAAGACAATGAAACATTGCATCATTTAATGATTAAAATATGTGATTTAGAAGTATCTCAACTGTTCCTATTTAAAGAACAATCCTATTTAGGCCGCTGTAATGTAGTTTATAAGGACCATGGTATTGAGTTTTATGAATTGAGCGATGAACAGCGCAATGCATTTATGCACGATGTCGCAACGATAGCGAAAGCAATTGCCGCAGCTTTTAATCCTACTAAAATCAACTACGGAGCCTATAGCGATACCTTATCTCATCTACACATGCATATTGTTCCAAAATATAAAGATGGATATGGTTTTGGAAGTGTTTTTGAAATGAATCCACAAAAAACGCTACTGTCTGATGCCGAATATACTGAGGTAATAGAAAAAATAAAAGCGGGATTATAAAACAACTTAAATAAAAAATCCCCCTCTCCTTTTTTTATAGTGTGAGGGGAATTTTTATATTTCAAAAAGAGTCTAATCTTTATTTCAATCCAGCCAAACTGTGCTCGATGGTTTCAATTTTAGATAAAGCATCTGCTTCTTTTTGTCTTTCGTTTGCCAAAACTTTCTCCGGTGCACCAGCCACAAATTTCTCGTTCGCCAGTTTGTTTTGAACTGATCTTAGAAACCCTTGCATATATATCAGCTCAGTAGTTAGCTTCGCAATTTCTTCGTCAACGTTTATATTTCCGCTAATTGGAATGAAATATTCATTCGATTTTACACGGAAAGACAAAGCGCCATTGACTTTATCCGAAACATAGGTTAACGAAGTTATATTTCCTAATTTAGTCACTACCGAATCAAAATAGGTCGACACGTTATCATGGTTCATCACTTTTAATTCAATGGTGTCTTTGAACGGAATATTCTTGTCTTTACGAATCGTTCTGATTCCGGAAATCACTTCAATTGTATTTTCAAAGTCAGTAATTAAGCCTGCATTAAAAGGTTTCATTTCTGGCCAGGTCGAAACGATTAACGCTTCTTCTGTAGTTCTTTGGGCAAGAATTTGCCAGATTTCTTCTGTCAAAAACGGCATAAACGGATGCAATAATTTCAGATTATTTTCAAGCATTGCTATCGCTTTCGCAAAAGTATTGCTGTCAATTGGTTGTTGGTATGCCGGTTTTATCATTTCCAGGAACCAAGAACAAAAATCGTCCCAAACCAATTTGTAAATCCCCATTAAAGCATCGGAAATTCTATATTTTTCGAAATTATCCTCAATTTCCAAAAGCGTTTGTTGCAACTTAGCTTCATACCATTCGATCGCCACTTTTGAAGATTCCGGTTGCGGAATAGCATCCGAAACTTCCCAACCCTTTATTAATTTAAAGGCATTCCAGATTTTGTTTGTAAAGGCTTTTCCCTGGTTGCACAATTCTTCGTCAAACATAATGTCATTTCCTGCCGATGCGCTCAAAAGTAATCCAACGCGAACACCATCAGCACCAAACTTTTCAATTAAATCCAGAGGATCCGGTGAATTCCCTAATGATTTAGACATTTTGCGTCTTTGCTTGTCGCGAACCAAACCAGTCAAATATACATTTGTAAATGGTTTTTTACCCGTATATTCATAACCTGCAATGATCATTCTCGCTACCCAGAAAAACAAAATATCCGGACCTGTTACTAAATCATTGGTTGGGTAATAATATTTGAAATCTTCGTTTTCCGGATCCATAATTCCGCCAAAAACGGACATTGGCCATAACCAGGAAGAAAACCAGGTATCTAAAGCATCAACATCTTGTTTTAGATTTTGGGCAGTCAGGGTTTCGTTTTTGGTTTTCGTTTTTGCTAATGCTAACGCTTTTTCGATAGATTCAGCAACTACAAAATCTTCCTTTCCGTCTCCATAGAAATACGCAGGAATTTGTTGACCCCACCACAATTGACGAGAAATATTCCAATCGCGAATATTTTCAAGCCAGTGTCGGTAGGTATTATCAAAACGTTTCGGATGCAATTTAATTTCGCCGTCTACCAAAACTGCTTTTATAGCCGGTTTTACCAGATCTTCCATTTTTAGAAACCATTGATCTGACAAACGAGGCTCAATAACTGCTTTGGTTCTTTCAGAAGTTCCTACTTTGTTCAGGTGAATTTCTGTTTTTGCTAAAGCACCAATTGTTTCCAATTCTTTGGCAATTTCCTCACGTACTACAAAACGATCTTTTCCCTGATAATGCAATCCAAAACTATTCAAAGTGGCATCTTCGTTGAAAATATCAATAATTTCAAGATGATGCTTCTCCCCCAGCGCTTTGTCATTCATATCATGGGCAGGAGTTACTTTCAGACACCCTGTACCAAATTCAATATCAACATATTCATCTTCAATAATTGGAATTACTCTTCCGCATATAGGCACAATCGCTTTCTTTCCTTTCAGATGAGCAAAACGTTCGTCATTTGGATTAATGCAAATCGCAGTGTCTCCAAAAATAGTTTCCGGACGTGTTGTGGCAATCGTCAGGAAATCTTCACTTCCTTCGATTTTATATTTCAGGAAATACAATTTCCCCTGTTGTTCTTCATAAATTACTTCCTCATCAGATAAAGTAGTTTTTGCTTCAGGATCCCAGTTTACCATTCGGTATCCTCTATAAATCAAACCTTTGTTGTATAAATCTACGAAAGAACGAATTACTGAAGCTGACATATCAGGATCCATGGTAAACTTGGTGCGCTCCCAGTCACAAGAAGCACCCAGTTTTTTTAACTGGTCCAAAATCACACCACCATATTTGTCCGTCCATTCCCAGGCATGCGCCAAAAATTCTTCGCGCGTTAAATCATTTTTGTTGATTCCTTCAGCTTTTAATTTCGCTACAACTTTAGCTTCAGTCGCTATAGAAGCATGGTCTGTTCCGGGAACCCAACAAGCGTTGAATCCTTTAAGACGCGCTCTTCTGATTAATACATCCTGAATGGTATTGTTCAACATGTGTCCCATATGCAAAACCCCAGTAACATTAGGCGGTGGAATTACAATGGTATATGGCGTTCTATGGTCTGGTTCCGAATGGAAATAATTATTCTTCATCCAGTAGTCATACCACTTATTCTCAATAGTTTTGGCATCAAATTGTGCAGGAATTGTCATAAAAAGCAACTGTTAAAACCAAAATTTAACTTTGGTCTGATATTTGTAATTCTAATTGGGAACAAAAGTAAATAATTAAGTACACTATAAAAAGAGAAATAAATATTTGTGCATTAATTAAAAGAAAGTACATTTACTTAACCGAATCTAAAAAAATGAAAATGAAAAAAATAATTACTTTAATTGCAATTGTATTTGCAAGCAGTTTAGGTTTTGCTCAATCCGGGGCTAAAATCGAATTTGCGGCTAAAGACAACACCATTGATTATGGGAGGGTTTCCAAAGGAAGTGATAGTGGAATAAGAGTATTTGAATTTACAAATACCGGAGACGCACCCCTAATTATTACCAATGTATTGTCTACTTGTGGATGTACCGTTCCAACAAAACCCGCAGGGCCTATTATGCCCGGGAAAACTGGAAAAATTGAAGTGAAATACAACATGACTCCAGGACCTATACGTAAAACCCTTACTGTAGAATCTAACGCAGTAAATTATGACGATGGCAGAGTGCCACTAAAAATTAAAGGAGAAGTCATCGGCAATTAAACCTTTTGTAAACTAACAATAAGCGCTTTTTGATATCATCAAAAAGCGCTTATTTTATAGGATATTTTGTAGCTGAAACTTAAATTTATGGATTTGACCATTTCTCTGAATTTCTAATGTAATCCATTTTTCTTCTTCCGATTTAAAGAGGGAATTAATTTCCTGTAAAGAATATTTATATCCGGGATTTTTGTTAATTGAAATAATTACGTCCCCTTTTTGTAAACCGCTATTCGCGGCAGGCGAATTTTTTCTGACGTTAGTAATTTCATAAATCGGTTTTAAATTAAATTTATATTTAAAATCGCTCGTGTTGTCATTTGATTTAAAAGGATCATCTACTGTCACCGTAGGAACTGTCTTAAGAGGAACCGTTTCCTTTACCCATTGCAGACCATGGTGTTGCACTTCAACTCCGCTTTTATTATAATTAAAAAGAGAATTATATTCTTTGTTTTTCTTCAAATAAAAAAAACCATTCGTATAGTCAAAAACAACTGAAAACCGTCTCAAAATTTCACCTCCAACGGAACCCATTCTGCCAGGAACCATTTTTACATTCCGTATTGAACTGGAATCCGGGAAAGCAACAATAGGATTATGAAATTCAAATTTCGACATCTGCCATTTTGAAATTTTTGCTCTTCTTCCCTCTACATCTCCACTAAATCCCTGTCCCAAATAATCCTCAAAATTTTTAGCAGGAATTTTTATCCCCCGGGATCGATTTTCAAAAAGCCACAGGGCATCACTGTTGCCGATATCTATCAATAATTTGGCCGGGAACGCAACAGAATCTATCGTTACGGTATTTATTATATAAGGTTTTAGTCTTTCAATCGTAATAGCAACCTTTTCGTATTTCTTCTCTATTTTATTTCTATTTTTTTCACTGTCGCTGTGAACGATTACTCTCTTTTTTTCGTAATTGATTTCAACCAGATTGTTTTTGAAAAACTGATATCCAATAATTCCGTTTACCGGAATTCCGACATGAGAAGACAGGTTAAATTCCTGATCCAAAACAATATACAATAAATGATTTTGAGATTTCAACGCTCCTATTTCCAAGGTATTATTAGTCGATTTCAATCCTTCGATGGCATCTTCACTTCCTAAACCGCGCAAAGTGATTTTTTCGACATTCGAAAATTCAATTTCTTTTTTATCTTCCAGACTAAACAGTATAGTCTCTTCAACACCGGAATCTAACAAAAAGTTTAATTCCACACCATTGACCTTGATTGGAATAAAAACTAAATTATTAATAAATTTGAAAGGAATAGTTGCTTTGCTGACCTCTTTACTAAAGTGAAAACCATCTTGTGCTAAAATAGTCAAAGCGCTGAAAAGGAGAAAAAACAGAATAATTACCTTTTTCATTAAAAATTGTTTGTATAAAGTTACTAAAAATACAACATAATAGTGCGTTTTTTACACCAAATAGACTTATTAATTAGAGTAAGTTTGAAAAAAAAATTGCAAATTTGCAGCTCAATAATTTAAACATGCCAAATATATCCAACAGAGGCAAACAAATGCCCGAATCACCAATACGAAAATTGGCTCCTTTTGCTGAAATGGCTAAGAAAAAGGGCCATAAAGTATACCATTTAAATATAGGTCAACCCGATATAAAAAGCCCCGAAGTGGCCATTAAAGCCATTAAGAATATTGATTTAAGTATTATTGAATATGGTCCGTCTGCCGGTTACGAAAGTTATAGAAAAAAATTAGCTCAATTTTATACCAATCAAGATGTAAAAGTATCTTTTGAAGACATCATGATAACTACAGGAGGGTCTGAGGCACTTCTATTTGCTTTAGGAAGTATTATGGATCAGGGCGATGAAATCATAATTCCAGAACCATTTTACGCTAATTACAGTGCGTTCTCAGCAGAATCCGGGGCTACGGTAGTTCCTGTAAATTCTGTTTTTGAAAGTGGCTTTACATTGCCTCCGATAGAAGAATTTGAAAAACTAATCACGCCAAAGACCAAAGCAATTTTAATTTGCAACCCAAGTAACCCAACTGGTTATTTGTATTCCGAATCGGAAATTTTGCAATTGGGTAAACTGGCAAAGCAATATGATCTGTTCCTGATTGCGGATGAAGTATACAGAGAATTTATATACGATGAAGACATACATTATTCTGTAATGAATCTTGAAGGACTCGAACAAAATGTAATCATGATCGATTCCGTGTCCAAACGTTATAGCATGTGTGGTGCCAGAATTGGATGTATGGTTACAAAAAACAAAGAGGTGATTTCAGCAGCGATGAAATTTGCCCAGGCCCGTTTGTGCCCTCCGACAATTGAACAAATAGCTTGTGAAGCAGCTATCGATACACCTAAAAGTTATTTTGATGAAGTAATCTCAGAATATAAAGAACGCAGAGACACCTTAATTTCCGAATTAAATAAAATTGAAGGGGTTATCGTTACCAAACCTAAAGCCGCTTTTTATTGTATCGCACAACTTCCTGTTGACAATACAGATGATTTTGCACAATGGCTTTTAGAAAGTTATGATTTGAATGGTGAAACCGTTATGGTTGCTCCTGCTGCCGGCTTTTATTCAACCCCTGGAATGGGATTAAACCAAGTGCGTATTGCTTATGTTCTTAAAAAAGAAGATTTGATTAGTGCTGTTCGCATTCTAAAAGAAGCAATTCCAGTCTATAATTCAACCCGTTTGAAAAAGTTAATGGAAGTAGAATAATTGAAAATTAAAAAATAAAATACTTTTGGTTATGCTACTGACAACCAAAAGATTTTAAGTACATAACAAAAAGGCAGTAACCAAAAAGTTATTGCCTTTATTTTTCAAAACAATTAGAAATTCCTGCTTTGCTGCTGATCCTTCAAAAGTGATCATTAAATAGTATAAACGATAGAAATTCTTTAGTTTTTATTAATTATCTTTACCCCTTAAATTTACATACCCAATATAATAGTACCTTTTTGATGATAAATAACGAAGAATTTCAAGACGAGATAGGAAACAATCATGTTTGTACCAGTGCAACAAATCCATTACGAGAAGATGCATTTGCTATTTCAGATGAAGAAAAAATAGAAAAAATTAAAAAAGACGTTGAAAATATCCTAATTACACTTGGAATGGATTTGACGGATGATAGTTTAAAAGGCACGCCCAATCGTGTTGCAAAAATGTTTGTAAAAGAAATTTTTGGAGGTCTGAACCCTGCAAAAAAGCCAAAAGCTTCTACTTTCGACAATAATTACAAATACGGCGAAATGTTAGTTGAAAAAAACATTATTGTTTATTCCACTTGTGAACATCATTTATTGCCGATTATAGGAAGAGCTCATGTGGCTTATATTTCCAATGGAACTGTAATTGGTCTTTCTAAAATGAATAGAATTGTTGAATATTATGCCAAAAGACCTCAGGTACAAGAACGTTTAACGATGCAAATTGTTCAGGAATTGCAAATGGCATTAGGCACTGAAGATGTGGCTTGTGTAATTGACGCCAAACACCTTTGTGTCAATTCAAGAGGGATCAGTGATATTGAAAGTAGCACGGTTACCTCTGAATTTGGAGGTAAATTCAAAACAGATCAAACGCGTAGAGAATTTTTGGATTATATTAAATTAGAGACAAAGTTCTAAAATACAAATACCTTCTATTTAACCGACAAAGCCCTGACCCTGATTAAAACAGCATCTTTTTGGCTCTTAGTCAGAAAAAGATATAACGTACAGCGGAAGTAAGCTCCAAAAAAAATACAAATGCCATTATATAAAAGTCAAACTCTAAAAATATACAATTCTCTTTCGGGAGAAAAAGAAACATTTATACCTATTCATGAAGGCAATGTTGGAATGTATGTTTGTGGACCAACGGTTTACAGCAATGTACATCTTGGCAATGTGAGGACATTCATGTCCTTTGACGTGATTTTCAGGTATTTTTTGCATTTGGGCTACAAAGTACGTTACGTTCGCAATATTACTGATGTAGGTCATATTGTTGATGATGTGGATGAGGGTGAGGATAAAATTGCAAAAAAAGCACGCATAGAGCAACTGGAACCTATGGAAGTGGTCCAGCGTTATACAGTCGATTTTCACGATATTTTGAATGCCTTTAACTTTTTGCCACCGAGTATTGAACCAACGGCAACGGGACATATTATTGAGCAGATTGAAATTATCAAGACTATTATTGCCAAAGGAATTGGCTATGAAGCCAATGGATCTGTTTATTTTGATGTAGTAAAATTCAATGAAACCAACCACTATGGCCGATTAAGCGGTCGCAATATTGAAGACATGCTTGCGAACACAAGAGATCTTGACGGACAAAGCGACAAAAGAAATCCACAGGACTTTGCCCTTTGGAAAAAAGCCGAACCACAGCATATTATGCGTTGGCCTTCGCCTTGGAGCGATGGTTTCCCCGGATGGCATCTTGAATGTACCGCAATGAGCACCAAATATTTAGGCAATCATTTTGATATTCACGGAGGTGGAATGGATTTAAAATTTCCGCATCATGAATGTGAAATTGCTCAAAATGAAGCGTGTACCGGGCAAACTCCAGTTAATTATTGGATGCATGCCAATATGCTGACATTAAACGGCAAAAAAATGGCTAAATCTACCGGGAATAATATTTTACCCAGAGAAATATTGACTGGAGAAAACACTATTTTAAGCAAAGCTTTTTCGGCATCAGTAGCTCGTTTCTTTATGCTTCAAGCACACTACAGAAGCATTCTTGATTTCTCAGATGACGCTATTGTAGCAGCTGAAAAAGGATATAAGAGATTAATGGAGTCTTTAGATGCTGCAAAAGATTTAAACGCCAGTGCAAACTCCACAATCGATATTGCCGCTTGGAAACAATCCTGTTATGATGCTATGAGTGATGATTTTAATACACCCATTCTAATTGCACAATTATTTGAAGGCGTTCGTTTTATCAATCTGTTAAAAGAAGAAAAAGAAACGCTAACTGCTGAAGACTTAAAAACATTTACTGGTGCCATTAATGCTTTTGTATTTGATGTTCTGGGATTGGAAGATGAGAAAGTTTCCGACAGTAATAATGGTAAATTAGAAGGGACAGTAAATCTGTTGATTGAAATGCGAAAACAAGCCAGGGACAATAAAAATTTCGCATTGTCTGATCAGATTCGGGATCAGTTGATCGCTTTAGGCATTCAATTGAAAGACGGAAAAGAAGGTACCACTTTTAGTATTTAGACACCGATTTCAGAGGACAGATTAAAAAATGGAATGTTGAATATTGAGGTTTTAAATCCGAATACCAAAATCATGCTATCAAGAATCTTAATTTTTCCATTTGTAATTCTTGTTCGGTTTTATCAAACCGCAGTATCCCCCTTCACTCCCTCTGCCTGCAGATTTGAACCTACCTGTTCTTCTTATATGATCATCGCGCTACAGACACACGGATTATTTTATGGCGGTTTCTTAGGAATGAAAAGAATTTTAAGATGTCATCCCTGGGGAAGAAGCGGTTACGATCCTGTGCCGAAAAAAAAATGCAATCACAAACATTAACTTTATATAAGTACTATTTTTACTTTAAATATATATTTTTACCATTCATAAAAACGATATTAAATGACACACGCTTTGAACATAGTTTGGAATCCATCGGAAGGGATTGATTTGGGCTTTTTTGTAATACGCTACTACAGCCTAATGTTTGTAATCGCTTTTGGACTGGGCTGGTACATTATGAAAAATATTTTTGAACGTGAAGGCGAATCGATAGAGAAATTAGATTCTCTCTTTATATGGACGGTCCTTGCCACATTGATTGGAGCCCGATTAGGTCATGTTTTATTTTATGATTGGGAATATTTTCGCAATCACTTACTGGAAATATTCTTACCCTTTCGATTCTCGCCTAAATTTGAATTTACAGGTTTCCAGGGCCTAGCGAGTCATGGAGCTGCCATATCGATTATAATTGCCATGTATTTTTATAGTAAAAATGTATTAAAAAGACCGCAATTATGGATTTTAGACAGAGTTGTCATTCCGGTTGCAAGTGGTGCTATTTTTGTAAGACTGGGAAATTTTTTCAATTCGGAAATCGTAGGTAAAGAAACTACATCAGTATTTGGAATCCGTTTTCTGCGTGATAAATTTAGTCCCGCAGACGCCGTTAACGCCACTCAGATACCGGATCCAAAAGCGGCTTACCATGCTATTGCAACTGATCCAAAATTTGCGGCATTATTAGAACAGGTTCCTGCTAAACATCCTACACAACTATATGAAGCATTTTGTTATATTTTTGTATTTGCCATATTATTTTTCATGTATTGGAAAACAGAAGCAAGGCTAAAATCCGGCTACTTATTTGGCCTGTTTTTAGTGCTGCTATTTTCAGTGCGTATTGTGGTGGAATCTGTAAAAGAAAGTCAGGGTGGCTTTGAAAATCAATTGGGTTTACTTTCTACAGGACAATGGCTAAGCATTCCTTTTATCCTAATAGGATTGTATTTCGTTTTTACAGCCGAAAAGCCTGTTAAAGTGGCACATTAAAGATTTTATCACATAGCATTAAAATAAAAAAGCTTCATTGGAAGCTTTTTTATTTTATCTTTTTAATGAAAAATGCGATTTAAATTTTCTAAGAACATCCTGTTCGATGTATTCCACGGTAAACCAATAATCATTTGCTGGCATGGGCTGTCCGATATAGGTTCCATCCCAGCCTAAGCCACTCGGTCTAATTTCTTTCAAAAGTTTACCGTACCGATCAAATATCAGAATTTTAGAACTGGCCTGATCTCGTAAACTAAAAATATTCCAGGTATCATTATAGCTATCATTGTTCGGTGTAAAAAATCTGGGATAATCAATGACTAAGACAGTGTCATTTGTTAATTCGCTACAACCATTTACATCTCTTACTGTAATAGCATGTGTTCCTAAAGAAACCTTTTCAAAAATTGGACTTTCCTGAAACGGGCCGTCATCCAATTGATACAAATAATTCACTCCCACGGGATCTGCGACTGTGACTATCTGATTTTTCGAAAATGCGGCTGTTACGGTCCAATCCAAATTTACAATTGTATTTGATGGAATTACAGTGACATTGATAGTTTTAACAGTTGCTGTACAGGATTGACCCGGATTTGGAGTAAAAACATAAGCGCCACTAGTAGTATTATCAATTGTTGACGGAGACCAAACCCCTGTAATACCGTTTGGTGACGTGGAATTCAAATTAGGTGCCGGTGCGCCAGAGCAGATTGAAAAATCGCTAAAATCAGGGGATACAGGTCCTACTGTCACACTTAACGTTTTAGTCAATGCACAAGGAAATAATACAGGGTCAGGAGTGAAAATATAATTAGTCGTACCCACAGTTGTTGTATTTATTGCTGCCGGATTCCATACACCTGTTATTGCAGGACTATTTGTAGATGTTGCAGGCAAAATTGGCGGCATTTGATTGATGCAATAAAATGTTGGAATTGGACCAAATGCCGGTGTTACAGTTGAAGCACCACAAGGAACGCTGCAGGTTAACGTTTTTGAAGGCACACAGGGATGTGTCGCCGATGTTAATGTTAATGTGGCAGATTGTCCCGGCAACATCCCAAATACCTGAACATGGGAAACATTTGTTGTTCCTGTAACCGGAGAGCCGCCCTGAATCGTATAGGTGTAATTATAAGAATTAGAAATCAGAGAATTGTTTCCCCAATCAAAAAATACTGAAGAAGCTTTATCTGCAGCTAATATTTGCGAGGGATCGCAGGTAAAACCCAAAATGGTGGCACCATTATCAGCCACTACAATAACATCAATTTTAGAACGGGTACTTTGAACACCTGCTGCTGTTTCGCTAACATAATACGATGTAGTTCCTACTACAGCTGTTGAAGGAGTCGGAGCTGTTGATGATGCGGTTCCACCAACTGCATTAGTTCCATACCAATTTAAAGTTGCCCCTAGCGAAGGCGTTGCTGTTAATGGTACTGCCGCACTATTTTGACAATAATAAACCGGTGTAGTAACCGTGGGAGGAGCGGCAACGCTATTAGGATCAATAGTAATTAGGGTCCCGTTTTTTAAAGCATCATTATAAATAAAAACACTTTCCAACGAAGAAACCAAATAAGCCATATCAATTCCGACATTTTTCCTGTCAGCAGAACTGTCCCTCTTTTTAGCATAAATAGTTGCATCAAAGAAATTAGTAATCAAAAAAATAAAGACGAAAGATTTGACTAATTTTTCCATTATTCTCAGGTTTTCATTTGATCTAAGGTACAGTAATTTGATTTAACAAATGTTTAGTAAATATATAAAATTTGACACTTTGATAATACAAACTTTAATATAATATCGATCCACAAATACTTCGGTTTTTAAAAACAGGATCTAAATGGAAAATGAAAAACCAAATTCCATATTAAAAGTAGTAAAACCAAGATTTGGACTTTGAAGTCCTCCATTAGAAACATGACGAATATTGGGTCGCACGTCAAATGTTAATTGGCCTATCTTTGAAGAAAATCCCAAAGCAAAAACATCTGAAAAAGCAAAACCTTTCGATAGCCTTTCCATTTCATTATCAATAATCATAGGCCCGACACTTCCCAACAGGTACACACTGAATGTTTTTGAAATAGGCTTTCTTATAATAAAACCTAAATTCAAAACGTATTCTTTTATATTTCTCAAATTAGAAAACTTTTGTCGTTTTTCTATATAATCGGGATCATTTGTCTCAATAAAATAAACATTCAAAAGTTGATGCGTTCCATCATTGAATTCCGGTTGGAGTACTAGTTCGTAATTGAAATGCCTGGCTGTCTTTAAAGTATAATACAACTCCAGTTTATAACAGCTATTGGTATGAGAGAAATCCCCTTTTTTTATTTCATGTCCAAATCCATAATGAAAACCAAGGCTCGTTTTATAATTTACATTTTGAGCATAAAAGAGGTTACAACTAAAAATAATAATCAAAATAAAAATGGCTCTCTTATCCATAAAAAGATATTTTATTTTTTAGTCGGTATGCGATTTTTCAACTGCTGATATAAAATTAGTCATTTGAAACTAGTCCTCCAATTTTGTCCAAAAAAAAAAGATCCAACTTTCGTTGAATCTTTTTTTAAATATAATAGAATAAATCTTATACTTCTGAGTGTTGTTTTTCGATTAATTTTTTGTCTTCTCTTGAAATCGTATCTACCAATACTGGTGTCGCGATAAACAGCGATGAATACGTTCCGACAATAATACCCACTAACATGGCAAAGATAAATCCTCTTATGGACTCTCCACCAAAAACAAACATAATTAATAATACCCCAATCATTGTCAATGAAGTATTGATTGTTCTGGACATTGTTGAATTAATTGATTTATTTACAATTTCTCCAAAGTTACCTTTAGTTTTTCCGTCTAAGAATTCACGGACCCTGTCAAATACAATAACAGTATCATTCATAGAGTACCCAATAACGGTAAGAATCGCAGCAATAAAATGTTGGTCGATTTCCATACCAAAAGGCATAAATTTATAACACAAAGAGTAAATTCCCAATACGAAAACAACATCATGCGCCACAGCAGCAATCGCTCCTAAACCATATTGCCATTTTCTAAAACTGATAAACAAATATAAAAATACAATTAGCATCGCTCCAAGAACGGCCCAATACGCATTCGTTTTAATATCTTCAGCCACAGTTGGTCCAACCTTTGAAGCTTGTACAACACCAAATTTTTTACCTTCATATGCATTTACAAATTTATCATACGTTAAACCAGTAGAGAAATGCTTTTTCAGATTATCATACAATAACTTATTCACTTCTTCATCTGCCTGAGTTCCGTGCTCTTGTACTTTATACTTGGTAGTAATTTTTAATTGATTGTCATTACCAAATATTTTCACCTCAGCACTTCCTTCAAATACTTTCGACAATTCAGATTTTACTACTTCCGCACTAACTGGTTTTTCGAAACGCACCTGAAAAGTTCTGCCTCCAACGAAATCCACACCCTGATCCAGACCATTTGTAAATAAGGAAACAAAACTAACCACCACCACAATACTTGAGAACAAATACGTCCATTTTTTAACTCCTAAGAAATCGAAATGAAAGTTAGTAAAGAAGTTTTTAGAGAAATTCGTAACAAACGACAAGTCACTTTTACTAGCAATATTTCTGTCTATAAAAATTCTTGCGATAAATATAGAAGTAAACAAAGAGGTAATAATACCGATAAGTAATGTTGTAGCAAAACCTTTGATTGGCCCTGAACCAAAAATAAACAATACGGTACCAATTAAAATATGTGTAACGTTCGCATCTACAATAGAACGCATGGCACCTTTCCAACTATAGGAAGCAATTACTGCTTCACCCAATGTTTTTCCAGCACGCAACTCTTCTTTTGCTCTTTCATAAATAATGATATTCGCATCAACAGCCGTACCCATCGTTAAAACGATACCGGCAATACCAGGCAAGGTCAATACCGCACCTAAACTTGCTAAAATTCCGAATAAGAACAGTAAGTTAACGGCCAATGCAATATTAGCATACCAACCTGCTTTACCATAATAAACGATCATCCAAAGGGATACTAAAAGTAATCCTACAAGGGCAGAAGTTGTTCCATTATCGATCGCTTCCTGACCTAAGGATGGTCCTACTACTTCTGATTGAACAATATCTGCAGCAGCTGGTAATTTACCTGCTCTTAAAACATTTGCTAAATCTTTAGTTTCCGTAACATCAAAAGTTCCTGAAATTTCAGATCTACCTCCAGAAATTGGACCACTGGAAACACCCGGAGCAGAATATACAATATCATCAAGAACAATAGCAATATTGCTTTTTTGTGTATACGCTCTACCAGTTAATTCTTCCCAAGCTTTAGCTCCCTGGTTATTCATTTGCATAGAAACAGCCGGTTTTCCTAATTGATCAAAAGTATCTTTTGCATCAGTCACAACACCACCACCCATTGAAGGCACATTGTCTCTATTCCCTTTTAAAGCATACAATTCAACCGCCTCAATGTCTTTTGCTTTAGCATCTTTAATTGTAGTTGGTTTACCCCATACAAATTTTGCATAACGCTGGTCTCCTGCCAATAAAACTCTAATATCCGCTCTTTTTAAATATCCGTTAACAATGGCAGTATCTTTTGGAGAGAAAAGACCTAAAACCGGTCCACCACCCTGTCCAATAATTTTATCCAATAAAGGATTATTTCCTTTACTTGTAGCTGCTGAATCTTTTCCGTCAGTTAACAACGCGCTCAAAGAATCTTTTGCAACAGTTTTAACAGCAACTTTATTTATTTCAGTTTTTTTCAATGACTCATTTGCTGCCATTAAAAAGTTACCGATTTCTTCAATTTTATACGTTTCCCAGAACTCTAACTGAGCAGTACTTTGTAATAATTTTTTAATCCTGTCTACATCTTTAGCACCAGGAAGTTCCACAAGGATTCTTCCGGATTCTCCCATTTTTTGAATATTCGGTTGTGTTACACCAAATTTATCGATACGTTTTCTTAATACACCGAAAGCACTTTCTACAGATTCATCAACTTTCCTTTTGATTACTTTTTGAACTTGTGCATCGGTCATCTGAAAATCTACTCCACCCTCACCTTGTAAACTTCTGTTTGCAAAAATATCAGGAGAAGCTAACTTTACAGTCCCTTTTGAATTTGCTTCAAAAGCATCAAAAAATTTATCCAAATAGGGTTTATTTCCTTGTAAATCTGCAGTAGCATCAGCCAAAGATTTATTGAAAACCGGATTTTTAGAATTATTAGATAATCCTTTCAATATATCTTTAACAGAGATTTGAAGTATTACATTAATACCTCCTTCTAAGTCAAGACCTTTATTAATTTGCTTATCACTTACTTCATTAAAAGTAAAATCAGTAAATCCAAGATTAAATACTTTTTCTTTACCGATAGAATCTAAGTATTTAACTTCTTTCTCAGGATTCCCACCAGCAAAAGATTTTGCATCGTTTTTTACTTTGCTTGCGACAAAAGTGAAAGAAAGTTGGTAAATACTTACCAATGCAAATAGAATTGCGAAAAATTTAATAAGTCCTTTATTCTGCATTATTACTAAAAATTAATTATTTTTTATTTATTTATTTTGCTTTAAACCTTATAGAATAAGCCCTGCCATCAATTTTTGAATCCAAAAAAGAATATCAGGAATTACATCATTTTTTTAAACCGAGCAAATATATAATTAACGCTAAGATTAACCAATTTATTTATTGATTAATCTCAAAAAAAGACTGCAAAAGTGCAGTCTTCTCTTTTTTATAATTAAAATATTATACCAGAATTTCTTTTAAGGCATCATTCATCTGTCTAACTGCATCCGCACTTTTGGCAAATAAGGCTTTTTCCTGCTCATTTAGTTTAATGTCAAGAATCTCTTCCACCCCATTTTTACCAATAATACAAGGTACACCTATACAGATATCATTTTGACCATATTCCCCTTCAACAAAAACAGAACAAGCAATCATTTTCTTTTGATCATTCAAAATACTATCAACCAAATAAGCAACCGAAGCTCCCGGAGCATACCAAGCGGAAGTTCCTAAAAGCCCTGTAAGTGTAGCTCCGCCTACCATGGTATCAGCAGCCACTTTTTGCAATACCTCTTCCGAAAGAAATTCAGTTACCGGAATTCCATTATAAGAAGCCAGACGTGTTAAAGGAATCATAGTCGTATCACCATGTCCTCCTATAACCATTGCCGAAATATCATTAGCAGGTTTATCTAAAGCCAAAGATAAATACGTTCTAAAACGAGAACTATCCAATGCTCCACCCATACCTATAATTCTGTTTTTTGGTAATCCTGTAGATTTCAAAGCCAAATAAGTCATTGTATCCATTGGATTAGAAACTACCACTATAATAGTATCTGGTGAATGTTTCAATACATTTTCAGCAACTGTTTTCACAATTCCTGCATTGATACCGATTAGTTCTTCACGAGTCATCCCTGGTTTTCTTGGAATTCCGGACGTAATTACCACTACATCGCTTCCTGCTGTTTTAGAATAATCGTTAGTAACACCTGACACTTTGGTATTAAAACCAGTATTTGTAGCGCATTGCATAATATCCAAAGCTTTACCTTCCGCAAAACCTTCTCTAATATCCAATAACACTACTTCGCTAGCAATTCCTCTATAAGAAATTACATCTGCACAGGTTGCACCTACATTTCCTGCTCCTACAATGGTAACTTTCATATTTTAAAGTTTATTCGGTTATTTTTTAATTTGGTCAATCTCAGCAAGCATTCCTTTATTCGAAAACAACGATCAAAGCGGGTTTATGCGTCAATATTGGCATAAACTGCATTCTTCTCAATAAATTCTCTACGTGGCGGCACTTCGTCACCCATTAACATGGAGAACACTCTGTCGGCTTCCGCCAAACTGTCAATAGTTACCTGGCGTAAAGTTCTAAATCCCGGATCCATTGTAGTTTCCCATAATTGCTCCGCGTTCATCTCTCCAAGACCTTTATAACGTTGAATTCCTGCACTTCCACCCATTCTTTCATTCGCCTGATCGCGTTGAACGTCATTCCAAGCGTATTCTTTTTTATTTCCTTTTTTAACTAAATATAAAGGGGGTGCTGCAATGTACACATGACCTTCCTCGATTAATTCTTTCATAAATCTAAAGAAGAATGTCAAAATTAAAGTAGAAATATGACTACCATCGACATCGGCATCACACATAATAATTACTTTATGGTAACGTAATTTTTCAATATTCAATGCTTTACTATCTTCGGCAGTTCCAATGGTAACACCAAGAGCAGTAAAAATATTTCGAATCTCTTCGTTTTCAAAAACTTTATGATGCATTGCTTTCTCCACATTCAAAATCTTACCACGCAATGGCAAAATAGCCTGAAACGCACGATCACGACCTTGTTTTGCAGTTCCACCCGCCGAATCTCCCTCGACAAGATATACTTCACATTTTGCAGGATCCTGTTCCGAACAATCAGAAAGTTTCCCTGGCAATCCGCCGCCACCCATTACGGTTTTGCGCTGTACCATTTCACGCGCTTTTTTAGCTGCGTGACGCGCTTGTGCGGCAAGAATCACTTTTTGAACAATGATACGCGCATCATTTGGATTTTCTTCCAAATAATTTTCAATCATTTCACTCACCGCCTGGCTTACCGGAGAAACAACTTCTCTGTTCCCCAGTTTAGTTTTGGTTTGACCTTCAAATTGTGGTTCCGCAACTTTTACCGAAATAATAGCTGTCAATCCTTCACGGAAATCATCTCCTGAAATATCAAATTTCAGTTTATCCAACATGCCCGAAGCATCTGCATATTTCTTTAACGATCTGGTAAGACCGGTTCTAAAACCCTGCAAGTGCGTTCCTCCTTCATGTGTATTGATATTATTCACATAAGAAAAAATATTTTCCGTATAACTGGTGTTATAAATCAATGCCACTTCAACCGGAATTTCTCCCTTTTCATGATCCATCGAAATTACGTGTGCGATGATTGGCTCACGATTCCCATCTAAATAACGGATGTATTCTTTCAAACCTTCATCAGAATGAAATACTTCCGATACAAAATTTCCGTCTTTATCTTTTTCTCTTTTATCTGTAAATGTGATTGTAATCCCCTTATTCAAGTAGGACAATTCACGCATACGAGCGGACAAAGTATCATAAGAAAACTCAATGGTTTGTGTAAAAATAGAAGGGTCAGGATAAAAAGTTACTATAGTACCTCTTTTTGTAGTTACTCCAATTTGTTTAACAGGATATAATGCTTTTCCTTTTTCATATTCCTGTTCGTATATTTTCCCATCACTACTGTGTACTGTGGCTCTCAAATGGTTTGACAATGCATTTACCACCGAAACCCCCACACCGTGAAGTCCTCCGGAGACTTTATAGGAATCTTTATCAAATTTTCCTCCGGCACCAATTTTAGTCATTACAACCTCAAGCGCCGAAACTCCTTCTTTTTTATGAATACCTACCGGAATACCACGTCCGTTATCTTCAACAGAAACAGATCCATCTTCATTTATATCAACTCTTATCGTATCACAATAGCCTCCCATTGCCTCATCGATAGAGTTATCTACCACTTCATAAACTAAATGATGCAGTCCTCGAACACCCACATCTCCAATATACATCGACGGACGCATCCTTACGTGCTCCATTCCCTCTAATGCTTGAATACTATCTGCTGAATAATTGTCCTTCTTGATTTCTTCGCTCATATATTTTATTCTAAAAAAATGTAATTTTTGTCTAACACGCAAATATATAAAAACGCAAATTATATTACCGTTAAAATCACTTTTTAAGCAGTTAAGTTATTAACATTATGTTGAGTTTTTAACATAAAAAAACACCCTCTGAACAGAGAGCGTTCTTATTAAGCTAAATCTACTATTTCTATATGGTAATTCCTGTTTTTGCAAGTTCAGTATCAGACTGAACATGAGCAGCATTGGCTCTTCCGCTCGGATCTTGGTTTTCTTGCCATTTTGGAATCCATTTCCTAACAGTTTGCGCTGCACTAAGCTGCGGATAATATTTATTAAATATTGATCTGTAAAAATAGGCTTCTTTTGTAGTTGGCGCATTGTAAGGGAATTCCGTTGCAGCTCCAGCCAATTGCTGGTCAGTCACCTGCGAAGAGCAATACGCAATCAATTCGTCAATCCAGTTATACCCCACTCCATCAGAAAATTGTTCTTTTTGTCTCCATAAAACCTCCGCTGGAAGATAGGGATTGTCTGGCGTATCGAATGCTTTTCTTAAAATATATTTCTCTTTACCTTCGTATGTTTTAGGCATTTTTTCTTCTGCTTTGATACGAACTGCCATATCAAGAAAAGCTTTGTCTAAAAACGGAACCCTGGCCTCTAATCCATGAGCCATTGTTGATTTATCGGCTCTTAATAAATCGGCAGTAAATAATTTCTGAACTCTTTCAATTGTTTCTTTTTGAAAATCTTCTGTTGACGGCGCATTTCTAAAATACAAATATCCTCCAAAAATCTCATCAGCCCCTTCTCCTGAAAGCACTACTTTTATCCCCATACCAGCAATTGCTTTCGATAAGAAATACATTGGTGTACTCGCTCTTATCGAAGTCACATCATAGGTTTCAAGATGCCAAATCAATTTATCCAATATTTTTATCCCTTCTTCAATTGTAAAGTGAATTTCATGATGTTCCGTACCTAAATACTTCGCCACTTTTCGCGCTGCCGCAGCATCTGGCGCATCGGCATCCAACCCAATAGAAAAAGAATGTAATTTCTTACCGCTTTCAGCTAATAATCTGGAAGCGATTGCCGAAGTCAAAGAAGAATCCAATCCTCCTGAAAGCAATACACCAATTGGCACATCACTCATCAGACGCTTGCGAGTCGCCTCAGTCAAAGTTGTTCTGATCAAATCTAAATCCAGATCCTGATCTGCTTTCGAATAATCTTCATATTTTGGGTGGTAGTATTTTACAAAACCAGTTTTCTGAGTATAATAGTGTCCCGGAGGAAAAGTGGAAAATGTTTTACACTGATCGGCAATAGGCTTCATTTCTGATGAAAAATAAATTCTTCCTCTCTCATCTAAACCATAATAGAGCGGTTTTACCCCCATAGGGTCTCTGCCCGCAATAAAATGATTGCCGTCAACGATAACAAATGCCCAGTCACCATCAAGCATATTACAAAAATCACATCCAAATTCTTCATACAAATGAACAATAACCTCTGAATCTGATTTAGTTCTAAAAGTATGGTCTTTCAAAACACCATCTCTTAAAGCCTGATGATTATATATTTCGCCATTATGAATCATATAGGCCGTTTTTGTGCCTTGTATCGGTTGCTTTCCAGAATGCAAGTCGACAATAGACAAACGCTCATGACTTAAAATAGATCCGTTTTCCGTTATATGCAAATCACTTTCATCGGGACCACGGTGTCCCATTCTTTTAGAAAGCTCCCTTGCCAGCTTTTCATCTTTTCCTTTTCCGATAATGGCTAATATTCCGCACATAACTATAATTTTATTTTCGCTTATTTTGGTAACTCAAAGATGCATTAATAGTTACAAATATAAAACACAAAGCCTTAATTTAATTTAAAATTAAAATCAAAATAACTAATTTACGCATAAAATGTAATTTACAAGTTAAAAAACTAAACTATTACGTTATAAATTGTAAATAAGCACTTTAAACAGAAAGCCCATCACCCTCCTCCTTTTAAAGAAGCATCAAAAACCTTTCTTTTAGCGATTTTACCCTCAACAATTTTCATGATTCCTATTATTTTAGATAATAACTACTTATCTGTTTTTTTTATAATTCTATATTTTCCCATACAGGCCACCTGCTCAACATATAAAAATAAAAACAAAACAAAAAAAAACGCTCTCAAATTGAGAACGTTTCATCTATTTATTAAATCTTAAATTTAATGCTGTTTATCCTTTTACATAAGAATCTTCATGAACGTTAGCCACTGCTCTTCCTGAAGGATCATTCATATTTTTGAATGCTTCATCCCATTCTAAAGCAATCTTTGTGCTACAAGCCACACTTGCTTCTTGCGGAACACATAAAGCTGCAGCATCACTTGGGAAATGCTCATTAAAAATCGAACGATAATAATATTCTTCTTTAGAAGTTGGCGTTTGCAAAGGGAATTTATATTTAGCATTGGCCAATTGATCATCAGAAACCTCTACAGCGACCACTTCTTTTAAGGTATCAATCCAACTGTAGCCAACACCATCACTAAATTGTTCTTTTTGTCTCCAGGCAACACTTTCCGGCAACATATCTTCAAATGCTTTACGAACCACCCATTTCTCCATTTTGTGTTCGCTGTTAATCATTTTATCTTGTGGATTAACTCTCATAGCCACATCCATAAATTCTTTATCCAAAAACGGAACACGTCCCTCAATACCCCATGCCGCTAAACTTTTATTGGCACGCAAACAGTCATACATATGAAGTTTACTCAATTTACGCACAGTCTCTTCATGAAACTCTCTCGCATTTGGTGCTTTGTGAAAATACAGGTATCCTCCAAACAACTCATCAGCTCCCTCACCAGACAATACCATTTTAATACCCATTGATTTAATAACTCTCGCCATTAACCACATTGGTGTCGAGGCTCTGATCGTTGTAACATCATAGGTTTCCAAGTTGTAAATCACATCACGAACAGCATCTAAACCTTCTTGGATAGTGAATTTTATTTCATGGTGAATCGTACCAATATGATCCGCTACGATACGGGCAGCAGCTAAATCTGGTGAACCTTCTAATCCTACAGAAAAAGAGTGCAATTGTGGATACCAGGCATCAGCAACATCTCCTGATTCAATACGTTTTTGAGCATATTTCTTGGCTACAGCCGAAGTAATAGAAGAATCTAAACCTCCTGAAAGTAATACTCCATAAGGCACATCACTCATCAATTGTCTGTGAACAGCTGCTTCCAATGCTTCTTTAATAGCCGCAATACTAGTTACGTTATCTTTTACAGCATCATAATCCGTCCATTCTCTTTTATACCATTGTACAAATTCTCCATCTTTACTAGTCAAATAATGTCCTGGAGGAAACAATTGGATTTTTGTACAATATCCTTCTAATGCCTTCAATTCCGAAGCCACATAAAAAGTACCGTGTTGATCCCAGCCTATGTATAATGGAATAATTCCCATATGGTCACGAGCAACAAAATACTCGTCTTTTTCTACATCATAAATGGCAAATCCAAAAATCCCGTTCATTTCATCTATAAAATGAGGTCCTTTTTCTTTGTAAAGTGCTAAAATAACCTCACAGTCACTTTCCGTTTGAAAGTTGTATTTACCTTCAAATTGTTTACGCAATTCTCTGTGGTTATAAATTTCGCCATTTGCAGCTAAAACAAGTTGTTTATCTTCACTAAATAAAGGCTGTTTCCCCGAAGCCGGATCAACAATTGCCAAACGCTCATGAGATAAAATGGCTTTTTCATTACTAAAAATCCCACTCCAGTCCGGTCCACGGTGACGGATAATTTTAGACATTTCTAATACTTGTGGTCTTAAAACTTCAGCTTTTTGTTTTAAATCAAAGGCGCATACTATTCCGCACATAACTATATTTTTTAATTTGTTTTTTTAATTTGATAAGGCAAAGATGCAATAACAGTTACATTCCTAAAACACAAATAGCCACTTTGGTTTTAAATTTAAACTAAAAATTACATTTTACAATTAAATTGTAATTAAAAAACGGTGAAAACAGTTTTGAAGTTGAAAATAGTAATTTGTCCCCTATCAAAACTGCTTTTATAAAACCTACGGCATCTAAAACAAGCGCAATCAATGCTGTTTTACAGAATGGCTTCTATCAGATACTTTGTGGTATTAATTTCGAAGGCGAACCCAATTGTATTCCCCATTAATTTATTTCCCAAAGGCGACTGGGGTGACAATGCGATAACATTGACACCTTCCACATTGATTTTCGGAAGAGCCACACTCAGGTATAAATAAATTCCGTTAGCTTTTACCAGACTGCCAACAATAATTGTTTCGGCAATCATGGCAGCATCGATTTTGTCTAAAACCTTTTTTTGAGTTAACACTTCTCTAAGTTTTGTGTTGAGTTTCTCCTGCTCAATATGCATCATGGACAAAGCGGTCTCGTGTTTGTCTCCAGCGGAACCTTTGGCGTCGTTCTTCGAGTCTTCCGTAAGCGCAACAATCATGTCTTTAAAAACATCGATTCGATCCTGAACTAATTGTAGATAATGGCTGTGTATTTTTTGTTTGAAAGTCATAATTATTTTACCACAAAGGCACGGAGTTAAAAAGCAATACTGCCCGTTATCTAAATAAAACAACAAACACTTTCGCCATAAATTAATAAGAAATATAGAAATTTAATTCCTCACAAAAGAACAAATAAAAACGTTGTGCCTTAGTGCCTTTGTGGCAAAAAATACTAAAAGTCAAATTTATAGTTCACTCCTAAAATTACTTGAAAACCCTGAACCGGATAATTCAACCATTTTTCGTACGCTTTATTAGTAATATTATTCGCTTTTAGAAAAGTGGTTAATCGGTCGCTGTATTTGAATCCGACATTTGCATTTACATCAAAATAAGAAGGCAAAGTAATTGGACTTAAATCAACTACATTCGAACTGGTATTCCATTGCTGATCTTTTCGTTCCCCTACATAAAACACATTTACACCAGCAAACCATTTTGGTGTAACATTAAAATCGATGCTTGAATTTAATTTTACGGTCGGTAAATTCCAGGCTTCACTTTGAAAATCATTCGTAAAACTATTAAAAGTACCGTTGATTCCAAAACTTACATTTTCTGAAAAATCAGCTTTTAATTCTCCATAGAAACTGAGTGTTCTCATGTCGTCATAAACCACTTGGAAGGAATTTCCAAAAGCATAATTCTGATTCGTCTGGTTTTCATTGTAATCATTACTTTTAAACAAGGCTTTATTTCGTTCATTCACATACGACCCTTTAATATTATAACTTACATTAGTGGTCAATTTCCCTTTTAATCCTGCATAAATATCATACTGTTTATCCGTTGGACCAATGTTTAATGTCGGCGACAGAAACGGATTGTTACTTACAAAATCCTGATATGAGTTTTGTTCCAGATTTCCTTCGGCTCCGGCGTAGAAAATCATCAAATCACCGACCACTTTGTAGGAAGCATTGATTTGTGGATAAACAAAAAACTTATTACTGCTGTTTTCATTATCCAGACTATAAAACAATCCAGCTCCGATATTAAGGGTCCAGTCGTCTTTTTGCATCACAAAACTTGGTGCAATCCCAAAATTGGTAAAACCATATTTTACAGGCAGTACATTAGTGTCCGAATAATTTTTCCTGAAGCTTCCGCCCACGTAATCAACAATTATATTTGTTTTTACTGCACTTTCCATAATATCAAACTGCAGGGTTGGCTTAGCATAAAATCGATTCTCTGAAGATCCGTAAGCATCCGTAAAATGGTTGTATTTTAAGCTGGTTTTACTCAAAATACTTTCATTAAATTCTACTTTCCCTCCTAAGGATATGGTGTTGTAGGTTTGTCGCGAATCTATTCCATCAATAAAATCTGCCCGATCCTTAGATGTCAAAGCACTCCCAAAACCGGCAGGCAATCCGTACCAGTTATACACTTGATTTTGATACCCTAAATCCAGATTCCACGAAACCTCTTTTTGATTCGACCCATACATCAAATCAAGGGCTGTGTCATAAAATCGATCATCCATTAGTACATTTTTAATTCCGCCTTGTGAGGAATGATGGCGAAACATGCCTCCTGCATAATCGGTAGCATTAACATCTTCGTTCACAAACAACTCACCGATCAAGGTTCCGTAATTCCCAACACCAAAAGTTGCATAATTTTTAAATAAATGCTCCTGTTTCTCTTTTTCTACTCCTTCAGCCTTTCCTTTAGACGGCGTAAAAGTCGAGGCTACCGGAAAAGAGAAAATCGTATACTTAATCGTTTCCTTTTTGGTATTCCCTTCCTCTTCAAGAGCAGGCGTTTCCTTTACTTTGAAAGCGTCTGAAATTGTCGGCGTATAAGGTTTCACAACATTTACCGTTTCTGTTCCGATTTGTTCCTTCTTTTGTGCAAACGAAATCTGAAACGCAATAAGCAACAGACTAGTAATTATTTTATTTTGGAAATTGATTTTCATGTTTTTTGTTTTTTCTCAAAAAGAAAGTAAAAAATCAAAAATAAAGCCAACGCCTTTATGCTTTCAATTTAGTACTCCTCCTCTCTTTTTTATTTCTTTATATTCTTATTATATTTCTTATTTTTAACGCTATTCTTTTAATTAAACTTCCCATTCCCCTTTTGCGATGAATTGCGTTTTGCCACCAATTTTTATATCAAAATGATTTTCAGTTAATTTTCCGTCGAAATAAATTTGAGAAGATCTATTAATAAAATCTCCCTGATGATTGATAATTTGAATTTCAGGAGCATGATATTTTAAAAGAAAAGCCTGTAAACAAGTACTGGCGCTTCCAGTGGCAGCATCTTCTTTAAGCTGATTGTCTTCAACATACAACATTCTGCTGCTGAGCTCTGTTCCTTCTAAACAATAAAAATACAAGGCCCTATGATTTGTTTTACAATGCGCGTGCAGCCATTCATTCGTTTTAACCTTATCAAGCATTAAATGGGCTAATGCTTTTTTATTTTTGAGCGCAACAATAACAAAAGCGCTCCCTGTTGAAACTTCCTGAATAGGAAATTCACCATCAAAATCAGCACGGCTTAAATTACTGAAGGATAAAAAATCTTCGGCTGAAAAAGCATCCAAAAACTCTGGCTGAGCGGCCTGCAACCAAACCAAATCACCCGACTGATGCACTGGAATTTCGCCAATTGGAACCGACAACCTAATCTTCTCTGGCTGATTTTCAAATATTTTATTCATTAAAACCCACGAAGTTCCTATAATAGGATGTCCAGCAAATTTCATTTCGTGTTCAGGCGTAAAAATTCTAATTGCTGCGCGACTGTTTTCCGGTTCAACTTTAGTAATAAAGGTGCTTTCCGCAAAGTTGATTTCACGGGCAATTTTTTGCATCTCTTCGGCACTTAAGACATCAGCCCCTAAGAAAACGGCCAGTTGGTTGCCTGCATATTTTTTCTCGGCAAAAACATCAACGATGTAAAAAGATCTATTCATTCCGTTTATTTTTTGGCTTTCAATTTTTTCGGTCATTTTAATTCCAATCTCTGAATCCGTTACTTTATTACCGATGAATTTGTTTTAGATTCTTCCGTTTTAATAGCGTCCAATTCTGTTTTTGCTTCTGAAACAACATCTGGAAAATCAGTGAAATTCTGAATTACATTTTCCAAAATATAGGTTGCCTGATAACTGTCTTTCAATCCGTAAAAGTTTTTTGCCATCAGGACCAATCCTTTCGCTCCAAAATACTTATAGCTGGAATAATTCTTTGCTAATTTTTGAACAGCAACATTTGACACTTCAAACTTTCCATCTTTATTTTTAAAATAAGCATCATAATACAAGGCTTCGGCAGCTAATTCTCCTTTGGCAATCGACGTTAGTTTTGCATAGGCAGTTCTCGCTTTTGATTCATCACCCGTTTGCATTGCTGCACGTGCAATTATAATTTGCGCATCGCTCTTCACATTGTCATCTGTTTTAGAATTCATTAAAACCTTCTCCGCATAAATAACCGAATTTTGATAATCCTTCTTTTCATAATAACATTTCATCAAATTGGATTGGGCAAATGTTTTATTCTGAGAATTATCTGCTTCTGTTTCTAAACGAGATAAGACCGGTATTGCTTTATCATAGTTTTTATTTTTAAGAAAAATCTGAGCCAGTCGCGCTAAAGATTGTTCTGTATATTCGCTACTGGATTGTGCAATTACAAATTCATAATTGGGAATGGCCTTACTTTCTGATCCTTCAGAAAAATAGGATTGCGCTAAGTAATAATTAGCCTGCAAAGCATGTATTCCTCTTGGGAATTTTGCAACATAACCACTAAATCCACTGATAGCCTGTTTGGTATTATTTTGTTGAAATTGCTTTTCAGCAGCTTCATACGTATCATTATCAAGTTCTGCATCTGTAACGGCCACGAAATCCAAAGTACGCACCCAATTTGCATATTCATCCACTCTTCCACTATCAACATAAATCAATCGAGCGGTGGCAACTGCCTCTAATGCCTCAGGACTTTTAGGAAAATCAGCAGCTACTTTTTTAAATTTCGCCAATGCCTGTTCGTCTTTATCTGAATTGTAATACACTAGACCTTGACGCAAAATTGCTCTGGAAGTAAAAGAACCTCTTTTGAATTCCGTATTAAGTCGATCATATGTTTTTACGGCAAGATCCGTTTTATTCTCAGCTACATACGTATTCCCAAGTTCAAAAAGAGCGTCATCTCTGTATTCTGATTTTGGATACAATTGTAAAAAAGCGTTTAATTCTTCTATTTTCTTATCATTCTTAGCAATAAATCCATAGCAAATTGCTTTTTGGAAATAGGCATAATCAGCATCTACACTTTTGGATTCAATTACTTTAACATAGGCATCCATAGCCGGTCCGTATTTTGAAGTAACAAAACGACAATCGGCTAAACGCAAATACGAATCGTTCAAACGCACTTTGTCCTCTTTTGCTTTTTCTATCTGGCTTTGAAAATAATTACCTGCCTGATCGTACTCTTTCAATTTGAAATAGGTGTAAGCAATATTGTAATTACTATTTTTGTATTCCGGTGTACTTGCGGCTTGGGACAAGCCTATAAATTGTTTAAAACTCAACAGGGCACTTTTGAAATCATCTAAAACATATTCCGTTTCCCCTTTCCAGAAAGTGGCTCTTGCCGTAAAAACGGCATCTTTTTGTTCGTTAGCAGCTCGTGAAAACATTTTCAATGCTTCTGAATAGTTCCCGTCGGTGTACAATTCCAAGCCGCTGTAAAAAAGCACTTTTTGGTAAGCTAATTTGTTTTCAGGCGCTTTATTTTTTTCCAATAGAACTAAGGCCTCTTTGTAGTTTTTAGAAGAAATATAAGAATCAATCAACAATCTTTCCACCTCCGGACGGCTGGCATTGTCAGGATATTTATTTAAGAAAGCTTGCAAAACCGATGGTACACTTTGATAGGAATTCCCTAATTCGTAACTCAATTTCGCATAATTTAAACTGGCATCTTCCTGAATCGCAGCATCAAACTGCATTTCAGAAGCATTTTTAAAAGCATTTAAAGCCTGTTGTTTTTTATCGGTATTGAGGTAACTTTCTCCCAAATGATAATACGCATTCTGCGCTACAAAATCTTTCCCTCCTATAATTTTATTAAACTGAGAGATTGCATTTTCGTAATTTTTTTGTTTGTAATACGCGTATCCCAATTGGTAAAAATCAGTATTATTCCACTTTCCTTTTTTCCCTTTATAGGCAACCAGATAAGGGATTGCAGTATCGTATTTTTTTAAATTAAAATAGCTTTCGCCAATGATTTTATTCAATTCTGATTTTTCAGCCGGATTCGATTTGACCATGGCTTTTTCTCCCAAATCAATTGCTTTTTGAAAATTTCCCAACTTAAAGTTCATATCAGCCTGGTAATACGAAAGCTTTTCTTTGTATTTTTCTTCTCCCGAAACTTCGTCAAAATACTTTGTCGCTTGCTTATAATCGTCGCCTTCGTAAGCCATGAATCCTAAATAATATTTAGCTTGCGAACCATATTCCGCTGAGTTCACCACTTTGTTCAGATAGACTGTCGCTTCTTTTTTATTTTTGGCATTAAAAAAACTATAGCCTTTCTGGAAGTTGAATTTATCTCGATCGCCGGCACTCAATTGGCTTTCATCCACCTTATCAAACCATTGTAATGCTTGCGGATAATTTCCCTGACTGAAGTGATAATGAGCCACTTCAATGTACGCCTGATTCTGTTTTACACTTGTCGGATAGTCCGAGACAAATCGTTCCATTAATTCATCAGCATTGGCTTGATTGGTGCGAATGGCACAATTAGCGGCATAGTACGCACAATCCGATTTCAGTTCTTCAGTAGTCGCAGTTTCTTTAACTTTATTAAAAATAATTTGTGCCGATGCATATTGCGCATCTTTAAACAAAGCGACCGCCTTATTAAAATCTTTTGAATCGTTAGTGTAAATCGTTGATTTTTGTGCCGAAATAGTAGCAGTTATAATGAAAAGAGCCAGGAAGAAGAGCCAAGAAATTTTACGCATTGTGATTTTATTTTAATAATTCAAATGTATCATATTCTGAACTCTATAACGAATCGCACTTCGTTTTTATTATCAACATTTTTTTAAACATTGTAAAATTTAACTTTCATTGGAATACGCTCCTTCCCTATGCTTCGCTGTAAACGATATATTTTCCTATATTATTTATAATTATTGGAATTCTATTAATAGCATAGAATTTATTTTGAATAGAACCGTTATCTTCTTACTTTTACCCCATAAACAAATGCAAATTATGTCACAATCCGTACTGTCTTTAAAAAATGTAAACATTTATCAAGAAGATAAATCTATTTTATCCCACGTAAACTTGGATGTAAAACATGGTGAATTCCTTTACATCATTGGAAAAACAGGTTCCGGAAAAAGTAGTTTAATGAAAACGTTATACGGTGATTTACCTTTGAGGGAAGGAGAAGGGCATATCGTAGATTTTGATTTAGCAACTTTGAAAGAAGATGACATTCCCTTTTTAAGAAGAAAGATCGGAATCGTTTTTCAGGACTTCAAATTACTGCCTGACAGAACGGTAAAAGACAATATGTTATTTGTTCTAAAAGCCACAGGCTGGATTGACAATGAAGAAATGCAACGAAAAATTGACGAAGTTTTAGATAAAGTGGGGATGAAAGAATTTGGCAATAAAATGCCGCATCAACTTTCCGGTGGCGAACAACAACGTGTGGCCATTGCCCGAGCCTTACTTAACGATCCTGAATTAATCCTTGCTGATGAACCAACAGGAAACCTTGATCCACAAACCAGTGCTGAAGTTTTGGAAGTACTAAAAAACATCAATGCCAACGGAAAAACCATTATTATGGCTACTCACGATTATGCTTTGCTGATGAAATTCCCATCTAAAACACTGAAATGTGAAGATGCCAGAATTTTCGAAGTAGTTCAGCAGCGCACGGCATAATGCTTTCCATTCTTATTCCAATATATAATTACAATGTTTATCCTCTCGTTTTAGAGCTGCATAAACAATGTACGGAGAGCGGAATAAATTTTGAGATTTTATGCCAGGATGATGCCTCGCAATCGCGTTGGAACGTGCTTAACGAAACTGTAAATGCGTTATCGAATTGTAGTTTTGTTTTATTAAAAGAAAACGTCGCACATCGCGAAAACAGAAATTCCCTTGCTGAAAAAGCAACATTTGATTATTTACTCTTTATTGATGGCGACTCCATAATCATTCGTGCTGATTACATACAGAACTACATCGATAATTTTGCGGATTTTGAGGTGATTTACGGGGGCCGTTTGCATCCTGAAAAATACCCTTCCGATAATCAAAAACTGCGGTGGAAATATGGAAGATTCGTTGAGGATAAATCTGTAGAAAACAGAAATAAAAAACCATACCAATCGTTACTTTTCAACAATACCGTGATTAAAAAAGAATGTTTTGACAAAGTAAAATTTGACAAAAACATAAAAAAATACGGACATGACGACACCCAGCTTTCCTATCAATTGAGTGTATTACAATCCAAAGTAAACCATATAGAAAACCCGGTTGAGCATGGAGCAATTGACTCCAATTTAATCTATTTGAACAAAACCAAAGAATCGCTGGAAAATTTGATTACGCTTTATAATGAAGAAAAAATAGCGGTTGAATTTATACGATTGATGCAACTGTATCATTTTTTAAAAAGAACAAAATCAACTTTTATTATTTCAAAAATTTATGCACTTTTTGAAAAATCACTTGCTAAAAATTTGACAGGGAACAATCCAAATTTATTCATTTTTAATCTGTTTAGAATCGGGTACCTGTCTGCATTAAACTCAAAATAGCAAGATGATTTCAACTCTTTTTGACTCCTACAAATAATTGATTCCAAGTTTGCATAATTGCGTTGATTTCGTATTTTTCGCTGGATAATTTTGCCTTTTTCCCCATTTCCCTTCTTAATGCCGCATTTTCAATTAAAGTTTCAATTGCTTTGACATAATCAGATTCTTCTCCATTTTCGATCAAAAAACCATCTTCGTTATGAGAAATTATTGCTCGAGGTCCACACGGGCAATCATAGGCAATACAAGGCAATCCCGAAGCCATAGCTTCAATCAGTACCATGCCAAAACCTTCAAATCGAGAAGTCATTAAATAAAAAGAAGCTTCTAAATATTTTTCGTTAATACGGTGAACCGGTTCATAAAAAACAACATTTTTCGAAACATCCAGGTTTTCAGCCAATGCATTTAAATCACTAATTTTATTTGATTTTCCATAAACTTCCAATAGCCAATCCGGGTGTTTTGCAACTACTCTCTTCCAGATTTTCAACATGCTGTCAAATCCTTTTTCATACGTATGCCGTCCTACAGCAATCACTTTTTTACTTTCTAAATCATTGAATTGTTCTGTAGTAAACCATAAAGGATTCGGAATTACAATGGTATTTTTTATGTTCCATTCTGAAACACTTTCGGTCGTTTCAACAATAAATCGATCGTACTTCTTTATTCCGTTTCTTTTTAAAACAGCAATACAATTGAATGCCAGTTTGGTGCGACTATTTTTTCGTATTGCTCTTTCCTCTATAAACCTGGAACTGTGCATTTCTAATACCAGAGGAATTTTATTTTTTAAAATAAAAGGGATGCAATAGGCTTTTAAACCATTATCACAAACAATAATAACATCGGGTTGAATGGCCTGAACGTTGCGTTTCAAGCCCTTTACAAAAGCATTAAAAAACTGAAAAAAATTGCCTTTCAGCAGCACATCATGAAAAACAACATTGACATTGAAGTGATAAAACAGTGGAGAAAAACCTTCATTTTGCGTCAGGATATGAACCTCATAACCTAGTTTTTCAACAAGATAATTGGCTTTGATCGAAAGCACTCTGGCGACACCTCCTTCGTTATTGATGTTGGGAACAATGTACAGCAGTTTCATTTTTTGGACATCAAAAATTCATCAAAATCCCTGATATAGTCGTGTTCATTATAAATATCAGATGCAAAAACTAAACAAACGGCCCCAGATGAAAAATTTTCCAACTCGCGCCACATTCCTGTTGGGATATGCAATCCAATATTGGGTTTATTCAAAAAAAAAGATTTTTTTTCGGATCCATCATTTAAAACCACTTCGAAACTTCCACTCAAAGCAATCAGAACTTCACTTTGGTTAATATGAGCATGACTTCCCCGAAAGGAATTGCTGGGCACGTCAAAAAGATAATAGACCCGCTTAAATTCAAATGGCAAAACATCATTTTGGATAGATGCCAGATTCCCACGGGTATCTTCTACAACCGGGATTTTAAGTAATTGTATGTCTTTTATTGTTGTCATCATGCTGTTATAAACTAATTTCCATTACGTCTAACCATTGTTTTCCAATAGTTGAAATTGAAAAAGACTGCACACTTTGCCAGGTGTTTTGTTTGCAATATCGATATAAATTCTTGTCTTCCACGAATAAATTCATTGCTGCAGTAAGTTTTTCAATATTTTGATTTTCGACAAGCAATCCGTTTTCTCTATGCTGAATCATTTCCTTTGGTCCCGACAAACAATCAAACGCAACAACTGGAGTTCCACAAGCCAATGATTCTAAAATAACATTGGGCAAGCCTTCATTCAAACTACTCAAAACGAAAAAATTCGCTTTTTTTAAATACTTAAAAGGGTTATTTTGATAGCCTAAAAAATGTACTTTTTCTTCAATATTTCTCTCCCTGGCTAACTTTTGAAGCATACCTTTTCTTTCCCCTTCACCCAGCAAAACTAAATGTATGTCGTTTTTTGGCAAAATAGATTCCGCATACGCTGCTATCAATTTATCGAATTGTTTGATGTTCGTTTCCATTTGTCCCATTCCCATAATATAAGCAAATGAAAGTTCATTTAATTCCGTACTCATTGCTACAATACTGTCAATAGCTATTGGATTATAAATCCTAATAACGTTTTTAAGCTGGTGTTTTCTTTCTATTAAAGCCTTGGATTCATCGGTGATACTTACGATTTTATAGCAATCTCCATACGTCAAACGGCTAAGAAAAGACCAATTGGACATATAATGATCGATTAAATAACTGTGAACCATAAAAATGGATTTACTTTTATAGAGCCATTTTGATATTATTAATTCCTGAATCGGTTTTATTCTAAATCGGAAGTCAATAATATAATCAAAATTATTTTCATCGAGATATTTTTTAAGGAACATCAGGCGATTCCATTTATTAAAGAGGCCATTGGAAGCATTTTTCAGCTTACCCAAATTGACTAACTTTCCCGAATAGGAATAGGAAACATTGTCGAGAACAATAATATTGTGAATTTCTATTCCTTGTTTTTCAAAAAATTGAGACAGGATGGCCATAACCTTTTCGGCTCCACCATGACTTAATCGATAACCAATTAAAGCAATTTTAATTTTTTTGTTAGGCAAAATCATTATCGATTTGTTATTTTCGTATCAAATATAACTCTTTTAAAAAAATATGCAAGTCAGCCCATTGGTTACCATTATTTGCTTGTGTTACAATCAGGAAGAATTCGTCTTGAAGAGTTTGTTTTCTGCACTGCATCAAAATTACCCGTATATAGAGCTTATTATTGTTGACGATTGCAGTACTGACAATTCTAAATCAGTAATTGAAAAATGGCTTGTCAACTATCCCGAAATTTTATTTATTGCAAACGAAACCAACTTAGGAAATACAAAATCGTTTAACAAAGCACTGAAAAAAGCCAACGGGGAATACCTCATCGATTTGGCTGCAGACGATGTTTTAGTACCCAATTGCGTTACTTTACAAATAAATGCTTTCAGAAATACAACCTGTAAAAACCTTGGAGTTGTATATGGAAATGTCGAATTAATTGCCGAAAACGGCACCTTTGAATCGTATTACTTCCCTGTAAATAGTTCAAAAAAAACAATTGAAAAAAGAACAACAGGCGCTATTTACCATGCTGTTCTTTCTGGTGGAGACAGTATTTGTTCGGTTTCGATGATGGTCAGGAAAACTGTTTTTGATTATTTAAATGGTTACGATGAAACGCTGGCCTACGAGGATTTGGATTTTTGGATACGCGCTTCGCGAGTTTATGATTTTGATTTTATAGACGAAATCCTAATCCAGAAAAGAATGGTTACCAATTCTTTAGGAACTGATTTTTTCAGAAAAAATGATGCTAAAGCAAAAAAAATAAATCATTCCACCTATTTAATAATAAAAAAAGCAATTGGACTCAATAAAACGAAACAAGAAAATAAAGCCCTGTTAAAACGAATTCATTTTGAGATGATTTTGTCCTTTAAAACAGCGTATATGACATTACTATGGAAGTATGTTTTTCTGGAAATTAAATTAAGAATTCATTTACTGACTTCGTGAACTACACTATTAAATAATCATCCAACAAATCTTTTTCTGCTTCCCAATCCCGAGAAATGGAATCTCTTATGAATTTTGCAGGAATGCCACCTATCAAAATATTCGAACCCAATGCCGTATAATCGGTATTGCACAAACTATTGGAGGCAACGGTACAATAATCCGGTGTTTTGGTATTTTGCATGACAGTAACCCTGTTTCCTATATAATTATAACTCCCAATTACAATTGGAGCCGTCATTTTGTACTTTTCTTTTGTAACTGTGTTCATCATTTGATGAAAATTAGTATCCGTGATCTGGCATTCAGGACCAAAACGAGCATAACTACCCAAAGCAATATTTTCAATACAAACTAATTTCACATAAGATCCCAGAGCGGACATATGACCAAATTCAGTATACCCATTCTCCCCAATGTAGATAAAATAGTCCTTGCCAAATTGCACATGACCTTTGAATACTACTTTTCCCAAAATATTAATTTCGGCAATTCCCTTGTGGAGCGTATTCATTTCATAAGGCTGCCCAAAACCAATCATTCCTTTTTTTATTTTTCCCTCAATTGCTATTTCACCGGTTATTGAGCTAAATTTTACCTTCCCATAAAAAAAGACAGGCAGCTTTGTGGCGGTACGGAACGGAAATTTTTTGAAATTAAAATAAAGTGTTTTAGTCCAGTTTACGGCATAAAAAAATTGAAATTTTTCATAACCTGATCTTGCTTTTCTATAATTATTTTTTAAAAATTCAATCATTCTTTTTTTTAATTATAGTATTAAACAAACCTTTCAACTCCATTTTTTTATTCATTTGAAACAAAACAAAAACGAATGAAAGCAGGACCATTAGTGACATTAAACCATATTTTACAATCGGATCCGGAATGTATCGAAATAAAAAAGTAACGATACACATCAAAAAGCAAACGGCATAAATCTGATAAAAATCGGCATCAAAATAAAAATCATATCTTTTTTTAGTAATGATTTTTAATCCAAAAAAATGAATCAGATAAAAGACAAAAAAACTAATTCCTAGCCCTTCTAACCCATAAAAGTGATAGCCTAAGATATTTAAAAATAACGAAATAAGATTAAAACCAAAGGCCGTTTTCATAAATATTTTAGCATCTCCTTTGGCTATCAAAATATAACCCATCGACCATGAAACTGCTCTAAACAACATGGCCAATATCCCAAAACAGACCATGGGAATAATTGAAATGAACGTGGGCGTATAAATGATTTTTACAATCAGTGGAATTAGCGTTAAAAACAGGATAATTATAGGTGTTATAATCAATATCGAAATAAAAGATTGTTGCACTACACTTGTTCTGACTTTTTCCTTTTCATCACTTATTGCAGCCAATCTTGGAAAATAATCGGTACTCATTGCGGTAAAAATTATACCAACATAAGAATTCAATAAGGTAAAACCTGCGTTGTAAAATCCCACCTGTACCAAACCGCCTTGTTTTGCGACATAGATTTGGATTAAATAGGTTGAAAGCAACGTAAGCAAACCACTTAATGTCAAAAGAATTCCCAGTTTAATTATACTTTTTCCTTCAGTAGTCAATTGCGCATTGGTAATTCCAATTTTATTCAATTTTATCTTTTTCGAATAAAAAAAAGAAAACAATAATGAGGAAAGTGAAGCAACAATAATTGTGGGGGCAATAGCGTCAATCCGGTAATAATAATACAACGGAACGGAGCATAACAATCCAAATAAATTTCCATAAAAATTGGCTTTTGCCAAAAGTCTCATTCTCCTTAAACCCTGCAAAACAACCAATTCTCCTATCATCAATTGCCTAAACAGCAACGTAATCGAAATAAAAATGAATGAAAATGTGTGATTTGAATTCCCGAAAGTTAACTGGCTCAACCAGCCTGAAAGAAAAATAGCAACAAAACAGCCTAAAATCCCTGTTAGTAATGCCAGCCTTTTTACTATTGCAGCAATAGTAGCGATGCGGTCCGAATCTTCATTCTTAAAAGTGTTTGAAATATGTTTTACACCGCTTGTTTCTATACCCAAACCCGTAATACCACCTATAACATTTATACCTGAATTCAATAAAGTAACGATTCCCATTCCTGCCGGACCAATGAAAATGGCGATCAATTTTGTGCGGACTATGGCAATAATAATAGTAAAAAACTGTACGCCACCAAAAAGCGAGGTGGTTTTAATAATTTGATGGTATGACGTTTTACTATCGGACACTTTTAATATTTGTTTAAAATGGCAACAATAAAACTGACTTCATCCATTGTCAAAACCGGGCTTATAGGCAAACTCAATACTTCATCATGAATTTTTTGGGTAATTGGAAATGATAAATGGTTCCAGAATGACAACGCCTTTTGATTGTGCGGCGGAATAGGATAATGTATCAGCGTTTGAATGCCATTTTCATATAAATAGTGCTGTAAAGCAGCTCTGTTTTGGGTTCGAATAACAAACAAATGAAAAACATGATTCGCAGACAAATCCCAAAAGGGCAGCATTATTTTATCGTTTTTAATTTCAGACAAATAGCGTTTAGCGATGGTTCTTCGCTTTTCATTTTCCTGATCCAAATTCGGCAATTTTACATTCAGGAAAGCAGCTTGCAATTCATCTAATCGTGAATTTATGCCGGCATGATCATGGTAGTACTTTGTTTCCGAACCATAATTCCGTAACGATTGAATCGTTTTGGCCAATTCGGAATCATTTGTGGTGACTGCTCCCCCATCGCCCAATGAACCCAAATTTTTTCCGGGATAAAAACTATAAGCTATGCTTGATTTATTCTTAATTGCTGATTTCTGATTTTCGACTGCGCCATGAGCCTGAGCCGCATCTTCAATTACAACCAGATCATTGGCAGCGGCAATTTTATTTATAGCGTCCATATCGGCCAATTGTCCATAAAGGTGCACCGCTAAAATTGCTTTGGTCTTTGCCGTGATCTTTTCTGAAATTAAATCTGGATTGATATTGTAGGTTTCCAACTTTGGCTCAACTAAAACGGGAATCAGATCCGCTTGTAAAACAGCCAGAATACTGGCAATATAAGTATTTGCAGGAACAATAACCTCATCCCCTTTTTGTAATTTTCCCAATTGAATGTGGGCTTTAAAAATCAGCACTAAAGCGTCAAAACCATTTCCTGTCCCAATGCAATGTTGGGCAGTGCAATACCTGGCAAAATCAGTTTCGAACGCGTTGACTTCATTCCCTAAAATATACCAGCCAGCAGATAAAACTGCTTTCAATTTTTCTTGAAAAGCAGTTTCATAAGGCTCATTTATCTTTTTTAAATCAAGAAATGGAATCATTTGGTAAGTATATTTTTTGATTTGGTAAAAAAGGAATTTAGTTTAGCATAGTTAGCTGTTTCCACTTCGTAAAAGTCGTGCACTACCGTACTGGCCCCAAAACTTTCTTTCCAGCACGACAAGCCATCATTCAGTTTTTTTCCCTGCGATTCATTTGAAATTCCAAAATCAAAAAAACGTTTATTGGCAAATACTTTTGTAATTAAAAAATGATACAAAAAGTCCAGACTCCCCAGATTTTCATCACTTTCATATTTAGAAATGTATTGACAATGTGCTACGGTTTTGCTTTCAAAAACAGTTGTGCCCGCAACGATTTCATCCTTATGATAGACATTAAACTGCCTGATATTATTAGGAAAAAGATTTTTTAATAACTTTATTTCTTCTAAAGAGTGCACTGGTTTTACGCTATGCCTTTCGTCCAGATTCAGAATTAATATTTTGTCCCAAAAGGATTCAAAATCAGCTTCTTCTTTGATTACTAATCCATTTACTATTCCTTTTTGAATGCCTCTTTTTCTAATTTTTGAAAAATTATATTTTTGAGATAAATCAATCACTGACAAACTATCTCTTCGGACCAATTGGGCTTCCGCCAAAAACAAAGCATACTGAATTTCCTCAGCTGGTTTCATGTGATAAATAGACGGAACCGTTTTTAGATGTAATTTCGTTATTCCATTAGCTTCCAAAAACAACAAAACAGCCCTAAAAGCGGCAATTACAGTAGTCAATTTAGACTTTTCATTATAGACTAATCCACCATAAGTCAATCCCTGATGCGAAAAAATTTCATTCCCCACTTTATTCGCGGGAACTACACCAATCCATTTATCCTTGTATAAAACAATCAGGGAATTGTCCTGAAATCGATTTTTATGATATTCCATAAAACCGCGATGAAATAAGAAGGTAGCATTTTTGGCTTGACCAATAAAGGTATTCCAATTTTCATAATCACTTTCTTGGTATTGTTTTACAGAATAATTTTTCACCATTTGGTTTTTGACTTCGTGAAATTAAGCATTTTTTATTTATGTTCTAAAGTTGGCAAATACCATTTATATTTCACGGCCATTAAGCGAACTGAAATGATAACTAAAGAAGTTACCAGGTATAAAACATCATTATCTAAATTCAATTTTCGAAGAAGAAAAAATACAACACCTCCCAAAATACAAATTGTAGCATAAATTTCTTTTCTGAAAATAACAGGGATTTCAGTGCATAAAATATCGCGGATTACGCCGCCAAAACAAGCAGTCATTGTTCCTAAAGCAATACATATAACCGGATGAAGTCCAATATTTATTCCTTTTTCAAGACCAATTAATGTAAAAACCCCTAATCCAATCGTGTCGAATAAAAACAAAGAAGTGCGCAACCGGTCGAATTTTTTTCTGAAAATAATGGCTAAAACAAAGCCCATAATTATTACATAAACATACTTCAGGTCCAGCATCCATCCGACCGGCGTTGTACCAATCATAATATCGCGCAGGGTCCCTCCACCCACAGCGGTTACGAAAGCAATGATGAAAACGCCAAAAGGATCCAGCTTTTTATTCATTGCGGTCAATGCGCCTGACATGGCAAAGGCCATCGTACCGATGATGTCTAATAAATGAAACATTATGTTTTTGGATTTAAAAAATGGACGAAAAACAGAATTGTTCTATTTCTTATATTTCAGACAAAATTAAAGAAAATACACTACAAACCCGCTTGCAATACCTACAATTCATCACTGTAATTCCAGCCGGATAAATATTCGAATCCAAAAATAGAAAACTGAATTTTCTCTGTGTATCTTTGTGCCCTATTTAATTAACAGTTGTCACTCTTGAAACAAATCTCTTCGATACAAAATCCATATATTAGATCCTTAGTGCAATTGCAGGAAAAAGCCAAAGCACGCAAACAATCCGGAACATTTTTAATTGAAGGGAAGCGTGAAATTTCAATTGCCCTAAAAGGGGGGTATGAAATGGAAACACTATTGTTTTTACCTGAAATTTGTTCAGAAACCGAGGCCAGACAATTATCCAAAAATGCGGAACTGATAGCAATCAATAAAGAAGTCTATCAAAAACTGGCGTATCGGGACACGACCGAAGGTGTTTTGGCTGTAGCCAAAACCAAATCGTTGCAATTATCCGATTTGAAATTATCTGAAAACCCATTAATATTGGTTGCTGAAGCTCCCGAAAAACCCGGGAATATTGGCGCTTTATTGCGCACTGCCGATGCTGCCAATCTGGACGCTGTGATTATTGCCAATCCAAAAAGTGATTTATACAATCCCAATATTGTGCGTTCCAGCGTGGGTTGTCTGTTTACCAATCAAATTGCTACCGGGACAACATCGGAAATTATTGCTTTTCTGAAAGAAAGAAAAATCAATATTTATTGTGCGACTTTGCAGAATTCCACCTCCTATCATACCCAAGACTATACGACACCCACCGCTTTGGTAGTGGGTACGGAAGCAACCGGATTGACAGAAGAATGGCGAAAAGAAGCTACCCAAAACATTATCATCCCAATGCAAGGCGAAATCGACTCCATGAATGTTTCGGTTGCGGCAGCGATTTTAATTTTTGAAGCCAAAAGACAAAGAGGGTTTTAGATTTAAAATTATGGATTGAACAAAGACTAAATTAAAACCGAATCCGAGTTTCCTTCCCTTTAAATTCAAATATACATTTGCATATCTCCTAACTAATTTCTATTTTTAGGAATTGAACCATGCCGTTATGATAGAAATAGATATAGAAAAAGAAAACAAAGCAATTGCCCAAGAATACAAAGAGCTGCTCCGAATAAGTTATCAAACCTTAACTGATGAAGATAAAAAACTGATCCGTAAAGCTTTTGATGTTGCCGTAGATGCCCATAAAGATCAAAGAAGAAAATCAGGTGAAGCCTATATTTTCCATCCCATTGCTGTCGCAAAAATTGTTGCTTCCGAAATCGGTTTGGGAGCCACATCCATTGCTGCTGCACTTTTGCACGATGTCGTTGAAGACACGCTGATGACGGTGCAGGATATTGAACGATTATTTAATCCTAAAGTAGCACAACTTGTTGAAGGATTGACAAAAATCTCCATGGTGCAAAAGGATTTAAATGCATCCATACAAGCGGAAAACTTCCGTAAAATGATATTGACCCTCAATGATGATGTACGGGTTATTCTTATAAAATTAGCCGATCGTTTGCATAATATGCAAACGATGGATTCGATGCAGGAAGACAAACAAACCAAAATTGCATCTGAAACTTTATACATATATGCCCCATTGGCACACCGATTGGGTTTATACAACATTAAAACAAAACTCGAAGATTTAGGCTTAAAATATACAGAACCTGCCATTTACAATGAAATTGTAAGCAAAATAAAAGAGACCAAAGAAGAACAGGATGCCTATATAAAAGACATTTCAGATGTATTAAAAACAGCATTGGATGCCGAAGGAATCGATTATATCATAAAAGGCCGTCCCAAATCAATCTATTCCATTCGCAGAAAAATGAAAGCGCAAAACGTAGGCTTCGATGAAGTTTATGATAAGTTTGCACTTCGCATCGTATATAAATCGACTCCGCACGAAGAAAAATTTCTTGCCTGGAAAATCTATTCCATAGTAACGGACTATTACAGGCCGAGTCCCAGTCGTTTACGGGATTGGATTTCTTCGCCTAAATCCACGGGTTACGAAGCCCTGCACATCACCGTTATGGGACCAAAGGGCCGCTGGGTAGAAGTTCAGGTGCGAAGCGAGCGTATGGATGAAATTGCAGAAAAAGGCTACGCAGCGCATTACAAATATAAAAATGGAGCTACTGAAGAAAGCGAACTCGATGCATGGCTCAATTTATTAAAAGAAGCCTTAGAAAGTTCCGAAACTAACGCAGTAGATTTTGTGGAAGATTTCAAAATGAATTTATATTCTAAAGAAATCTTTGTATTTACCCCTAAAGGAGAAATAAAATCACTGCCAAAAGGAGCCACATCACTCGATTTTGCTTTCAGTATTCACTCAGAAATAGGAATTCGCACCCGAGGAACCCGTGTCAATGGTAAATTAGTGCCTTTGAACTTCGAATTAAAAAGTGGGGACCAAATTGAAGTGATCACCTCACAACATCAAAAACCGACTTCCAACTGGTTAGACTATGTTACCACTTCGAGAGCCAAAACGAAAATTAAAAACGTTCTGAACGAAAACACCAAAAAAATTGGTGAAGAAGGAAAAGAACTGCTTACCCGAAAATTAAAGCATTTAAAAATAACTTTAAACGAATCCGTTGTTAACGAGTTAGTTAACTTTTTCAAATTAAAAACAAGTTTAGATTTATTTTACAGAGTCGGAATTGGTGCCATAGAAAATCAGCAACTCAAGGATTATGCTGCCCAAAAAAGCAACACTTTTATTAATTTTTTCAAAAATAAAATAAAACGTTCCGCAAGCAGCACAGCCGATGAAGATATTCATAAACCCATAATAAGCAACAATTATGATTTGCTGGTTTTTGGAAAAGATCATGACAAACTGGACTACAAATTATCTCCTTGCTGTAACCCGATTCCGGGTGATGATGTATTTGGATTTGTAACCATCAATGAAGGAATAAAAGTGCATAAAAAGGATTGTCCAAACGCCATTGGCATGCAGTCCAATTATGCCTATAGAATCATGACGGCCAAATGGATCGACTCTTCACAAGAAGAATTCAAAGCCATAATAAACATAACCGGAATGGATGTCTTAGGACTTACAAACCAGTTAACAAAGGTAATTTCGAACAATATGCATGTAAATATTCAGAGTATTTCTTTAAGTACCGATGCAGGAATTTTTCATGGTCAGGTGACCGTAATTGTTCAAAACAATACCATTTTGAAGAAAATGATCAACAACATCAAAAAAATTGACGGAATTGATAAGGTAACCAGAGTATATAAAACCTAGAAAAATTTTAAAAAATTTTGTTTCAGGTTGCAGGCTCCTCCGGTTGAAACGAAAAAAACTTAAAACTAAACAAAGGGGAAACTTTAAACTTTAAACTAAAAAATTTATCTTTGCCAGCATATGACACTCATTTCCACAGATAACACCAAAAACCAAGAAATTGTAAAAAATGTTTTTACAATGTATCTTGAAAAAAAAGGACATCGCAAAACTCCTGAACGTTATGCTATCCTTCAGGAAATATACGATAGCGAAGAACATTTTGATGTGGAGAACCTTTATATCAAAATGAAAAACAAAAACTATCGTGTCAGTAGAGCAACACTTTACAATACTATTGAATTGCTATTGGACTGTGCTTTGGTTCGTAAACATCAATTTGGACAAAACCAGGCGCATTACGAAAAATCGTACTTTGACAAACAGCACGATCATATTATTATGACGGATACTGGCGAAGTAATTGAGTTTTGCGATCCAAGAATTCAAAGTATTAAAAAGACAATCGAAGAAATATTCGACATAGAAATTACCAATCATTCCTTGTATTTATACGGAATAAAAAAACAAAAATAATACAGACAGCCCGACAGTTGTCTTTTGAATATAAAAACTAACTACAAATAAAACACATAGAATGACCGCAGATTTATTACTAGGATTACAATGGGGAGATGAAGGAAAAGGAAAAATTGTTGATGTTCTTACTTCAAATTATGATATTATTGCTCGTTTTCAAGGTGGCCCAAATGCAGGACACACTTTAGAATTTGACGGAATAAAACATGTTCTTAGAACTATTCCTTCCGGTATCTTTCATAAAACTGCTGTAAACATTATTGGAAACGGAGTTGTAATAGATCCTGTAGTTTTTCAAAAAGAAATTGAAGGTCTTGAAAAATTTAATTTAGACATCAAAAACAAATTAATCATTTCAAGAAAGGCACATTTAATTTTACCAACGCACCGTTTATTAGACGCAGCTTCTGAGGCATCTAAAGGTAAAGCAAAAATAGGTTCTACATTAAAAGGAATAGGTCCGACTTATATGGACAAAACCGGAAGAAACGGTCTTCGTGTAGGGGATATCGAATTGGAAGATTTTGCAGATCGTTACAGAGCTTTGGCTGACAAGCATGAAGCCATGATTAAATTTTACGATGTCGCCATTCAATACAACTTAGAAGAATTAGAAAAAGAATTCTTTGAATCAATAGAAGAAATAAAAAAGCTAGACTTCATCGATAGTGAAGAATATTTACACCAAGCTCAAAAAGCGGGTAAATCAATATTATGCGAAGGAGCTCAGGGTTCATTATTAGACGTTGATTTTGGAACCTATCCATTTGTAACTTCATCAAACACAACCGCTGCTGGCGCATGTACCGGTTTAGGAATTGCTCCAAATAAAATAAAAGAAGTATACGGAATTTTCAAAGCGTATGTAACACGTGTAGGAAGCGGACCATTTCCAACTGAACTTTTTGACGAAGATGGTGCCACTATGGCACGTGTCGGAAATGAATTTGGATCGGTAACCGGAAGACAAAGACGTTGCGGATGGCTGGACTTAGTGGCACTTAAATATGCCGTTCAAATCAATGGCGTAACACAACTGATGATGATGAAAGGGGATGTACTTTCAGGATTTGAAACCTTAAAAGTATGTACGGAGTACAACTATAAAGGCAAGAACATCGCTCACTTTCCTTATAACATCGAACCGGAAAATGTAACTCCTGTTTATCAGGACTTCAAAGGATGGCAAGCTGATTTGACAGGTATGACAACGTATGATGAATTACCTACCGAATTGAAAGAATACATTGAATTCATAGAAAGAGAAGTTGAAGTTCCTATCAAAATTGTTTCTGTAGGACCAGATAGAAAGCAAACTATTCTTAAATAACAATAGGTAACGCTCTGAAAATTCAGAGCGTTTTTTTTAGTTCACAAACCAATCCCAACCAATGAAAAATCCCGCTATTAAAATACAAAAAACAGAATTACTTTCTGACAATTGGTATATTTTAAACAAAGTGACTTTTGACTATCAAAAAAAAGACGACTCCTGGATTTCACAAAAAAGAGAAGTTTACGACAGAGGAAACGGCGCCGCCATTTTACTATACAACACACAACAAAAAACAGTTATTCTTACGCGACAGTTCCGCTTACCAACTTACCTTAACGGAAATAAAACAGGAATGATGATTGAGGTTTGCGCAGGGCTTTTGGACGAAGACCATCCAGAGCAATGCATCATTCGAGAAACCGAAGAAGAAACGGGATATCGCCTCACTAAAGTTGACAAAATAATGGAAACGTATATGTCGCCTGGAGCAGTAACCGAAATTTTATACCTATTTGTTGGAGAATATGACCAGTCCATGAAAGTCAGCGACGGTGGCGGAGTCGAACATGAAGAGGAAAATATAGATGTCTTAGAGATGTCTTATGAGGAAGCCTACGCGATGATCGAAACTGGGGAAATAAACGATGCCAAGACCATTATGTTATTGCAATATGCCAAAATAAAGAATCTCGTTTAATTTAAGATGCACAATCAAACCAAAGGAGTGCTTTTTGCCTTATTGGCCACTTTACTCTGGTCCGTAAATATGGTAATTGCCAGTGGTATTAAAGGGCACATTCCTCCTATTGGATTGGCTTTTTGGCGCTGGACAATTGCTTGTATCGCTTTGGCTCCATTTGCAATTAAAAGCACTGTTGAAAGTTTTAAACTTATAAAGCAGCACATGCACTATCTTATGCTGACAGCGGTATTGGGCATTACTATTTTCAATACACTGATTTACGTTGCAGGAAAAACAACAACTGCTGTCAATTTATCTTTAATCGCCATTTCGATTCCGCTATTTATTGTCGTCCTCTCCAGAATTGTTTTTAAAGAAAAAGTGTCCAATTTAAAAATAATTGGAATTGTAATCATAATTACGGGTGTTCTTGTTCTTATTACCAAAGGCTCCCTGCAGGCATTGCTGCATATTAACCTTACAACTGGAGATGTATTGATGCTCGTCTCCTGTTTCTTTTTTGCCTGTTACACCCTATTAGTGCGACAAAAACCAGCGGGGCTAACCCCAAAAATATTTTTATTTAGTGTTTTTGTGTTGGGTGTGATTTTCCTTTTTCCGTTTTACCTTTGGGAACATTTATTTTATAAAAAAGTAATTTTTGACACTAAGACCGTATTGGCAACCACTTACGTTGGTCTCTTTGCCTCTTTAGTTTCCTACTATTTGTGGAACGAAGCGATTCGGCTGATAGGGACATCCAAAACAGCACTAATTTATTATTTAATCCCTGTATTCAGTGGAATCTTAGCTTATTTTTTTTTGGGCCAGGCCATTGTAATAACTCAGGTTATAAGCATGGGAATCATTATCATCGGTTTGCTGATAACCAATCGGGAGTAACTATTTTATAGCTGTAACAGCAATAAAAAAAGTGCACTGAAAATAGTCTCATTTGCACTTTTTTATGTTCAAACTAGTAATTCGGAAAAATAATTACCTGTTAGGTTGCGGAGTCATTCTTAAATATGGTTTTACTCTTTCATATCCTTTTGGAAATTTTGCAGCAATATCTTCATCCTTAACAGCTGTTGAAATAACCACTTTTTCTCCATCTTTCCAGTTTGCCGGGGTGGCAACGCTATAATTTGCTGTCAACTGTAGACTATCAATTACACGCAGTAATTCATCAAAATTTCTTCCCGTCGATGCCGGATAGGTGAGCGTTAATTTTATTTTTTTGTCAGGTCCAATTATAAAAACGGAACGAACCGTAAAGTTTTCACTGGCATTGGGATGAATCATGTCATACAATTTCGCTGTATGCTTATCTTCATCAGCAATAATTGGAAAGTTAACCGTGGTGTTTTGAGTTTCATTTATGTCTTTAATCCACTCTATATGAGAATCTAATCCGTCAACGCTCAATGCGATCACTTTTACATTTCTCTTTGCAAATTCAGAATAATAATTAGCCACAGTCCCCAATTCAGTGGTACAAACAGGTGTAAAATCAGCAGGGTGCGAAAATAAAACGCCCCAGGAATCACCTAGCCATTCATGAAATTTTATTTTTCCTTGAGTAGTTTCTGCCTCAAAATCCGGAGCTATATCTCCTAATCGTAATGTTGCCATGAGTTTTTGTTTTTATCTTTTAAAATTAAATAAAAAAACAATAGCACCTACCATGAAAATTATAAATAAAGTATAAATTAACTTAGGCCCCTTTCTTTTTCATATTGGGCAAGAATAAGTAAAAACGCCAATAAGCGGCAGAAAAGAACTTAATTTATAAACGTATTCAATACTTGTCTGATCTGCAACATACCCCAAAACTGCCGAACCTAGACCTCCCATTCCAAAGGCAAAACCAAAAAAAGTCCCGAAATCATCCCTACTTTACCAGGCATTAATTCCTGCGCGAAAACTAAAATTGCTGAAAAAGCTGAAGCGATAACGATTCCGATGATAGCAGCCAGCACTCCCGTCCAAAATAAATCGGCGTACGGCAATAATAAAGTAAATGGTGCCGCTCCAAGAATAGAGATCCAAATGATATATTTTCTTCCAAACCGATCTCCCAAAGGCCCTCCTATTAATGTTCCTGCAGCCACCGCAGCTAAAAATACAAACAAATGAAACTGCGATTCCTGTATCGTCAAACCAAATTTATGCATAAGATAAAAAGTAAAATAGCTTGACATACTCGCCATGTAGAAAACTTGGAAAATATCAACAACAATAAAACCGCTATTGCTATGTTAATTTTTCTTTTGGACAATGGAACAGCAAAATCTTCTGTAACTGTTCTTTTTGCAGCCCCAAGATTCAAATGACCCTGATACCAAAGTGCAATTTGGGACAAAATAATGATTCCTAAAATGCCTGCCATTACAAACCATATGATATTCAACTGACCAAAAGGAGCCACAACCAACGCCACTAACAAAGGCCCTATTGCACTACCTGAATTCCCTCCCAATTGAAAAATGGATTGCGCCAAACCTCGTTTTCCTCCCGAGCCTAAATAAGCGACACGAGAAGCTTCCGGATGAAATATGGAAGAGCCGATTCCTACAAATGCAACGGACACCAGCAGCATCCAGAAAGAAGTTGAAATCGATAAAAACCCCAATCCGATGATCGTAAATAACATCGCAATTACTAAAGAATAAGGTTTTGGATATTTATCGGTATAAAAACCCACAAAAGGTTGTAAAATAGAAGCGGTAAGTTGGAAAACGAATGTTATCACTCCAATTTGAGTGAAACTAAGATTAAAATTTTCTTTTAATATGGGATAGGTCGAAGGAATAACCGATTGCATTAAATCATTTAGCAAATGTGCAAAAGCTATTGAAAATAAAACCGAGTAAACTGTTCTTTGAATAATTGGGGCATTAATGGTTGGTGATGCTGCTGCTGAGGAACTATTCATATGCTACAAATAAAAGGGGCTAAAATTAAATATATTGTGCCACGAAATACCAAAACGCCAGTGTTACAAATGACAAGGGTATTCCAAAGCCAATCATCATACTGCTCAATCTGGGTTTTAAACCATGCGAAGTAGCCAAAATACTTGCTGTAATCATAGGAGCCATAGCAGCTTCCATAATGGATACCTGAATCGTTTTTGAACTTTGATCCAAAATTACAACATACAATAAATAGATTAGCGCCGGAGTCAAGATTAATTTATACAAAAGTCCCAATCCTAAGAATTTCCAATGCTGGCTTTTCCTGTCAAATCGCAATTGCAATCCAACGGAAAGCATGGCCAAAGGGGTCATTACACTCCCCACCTTTTGCAGGCCAATTTGAATATATTCGTGGAAATCAAAATGGAATACATTCATTAAACAAGCTAACAGAAAAGTAATAAATGGAGGAAAGAACAGTATTTTTTTTGCAATATGAAATCCATTGGGACTTCCGGCAGAAAATAAAGTAGCCACAAGAATTCCCAATGTCGAAAGCACCACAAAAGTACCTGGCTGATCAACCAGAATGGCAGTTTTCAAACCTTCTTCACCATACAAGGCCTGGATAATTGGAAAACCTAAAAATGAAGTATTCCCCAAACCTGCGGTTATAATTAAACAACCCGTGAGTTTTTTTGACCACCCAAATCTATTTCCTAAAAAGCTAAAAAACAAATACGAAACTGTAAAACCAATCCATGTTACGCCAATAGGAAACAACAGCTTATTATCCCATTCTATTTTAGGAATATAATACAAGGCCAAAGCGGGAAGACAAATATAAATAACCACATTATTTAAAATCTTATACGTATTGGACGGAAAACGTTTTACCTTTTGCAATACGATTCCAAAAAATAAACAAACGAAGATTAGGATAATGTTGTTCATAGGGTACAATTGAATGCAAAAATACCATTTAAATTTATTTAGAAAAAAAGGAAATCACCCTTTTGATTTTCCATTATATAAAAAAAAACAAAAAACACGCTAATTCCAATTTTAATCATATATTTGTAATATATTTTATTACAGTATGATTTCAGGTAAATTTGCAATAACGGTACACATCCTTACTTTACTCTCTAAATTCCCAGACGACTATTTATCTTCTGAATTTATAGCGGGAAGCATGAATTTACATCCTGTTTTGGTACGAAAGGAAATAGCAAACTTAAAGAAAAACAATATTATAGAAAGCAAAGAAGGTAAAAATGGCGGAACGAAATTGTTAAAATCCGCTTCAGATATTTCATTGGACTCCATTTTTAAAATGACTTTTGACACGGTAACTTTAGGTTTTTCAAAAAACAAACCGAATCCAGATTGCCTTGTTGGAAAGAAAATCAATGAAAATCTAGAAAATTTATATGATACCCTCAATAAAAAAATCAGCTTGGAATTAAGCGCAATGTCATTGGCAGATTTTGCCAGTAAATTTTAAAACTATTTTTTTGAATTAAACTGTAACATTTTTTATTACTTTAAATAAATACAATTATGAAAATCGCAATTATCGGAGCCACAGGATTTGTCGGCTCAACCATTTTAAATGAATTGGCCAGTCGTAATCATGAGATTACAGCCATCGCAAGAAACCCTAAAAATGATGAAAAAGCAAACATCAAATGGGAGAAAGCAGACATCAATAATAAAGAAGAATTATCTAAGATTATTGCAGGAAATGATGTGGTAATAAGCGCTTTCAACGCCGGATGGTCCAATCCCAATTTATACACTGATTTTATTGAGGGCTCAAAAGCCATTCAGGAAGCAGTTAAAAAATCAGGCGTGAAACGATTCATTACAATTGGCGGTGCAGGAAGTTTATTTGTCGCCCCTAATTTGCAAGCGGTAGACACACCGGATTTCCCAAAAGAATATCATGAAGGAGCCACAGCAGCAAGAGATTATTTGAACATCCTTAAGAATGAAAAAGATTTAGACTGGGCCTTTTTCAGTCCCGCTTTCGAAATGCATCAAGGCATCACAACAGGAAGAACCGGAAAATACCGTTTGGGATTAGACAATCCGGTTTTGGATGAAAATCAAAGAAGTATTTTGTCAGCTGAAGATCTGGCAGTTGTTATTGCTGATGAAGCTGAAAATCCAAAACACCACCAGGTGCGGTTTACTGCAGCATACTAATTAGTATCCTAAATTTTCTACAAAACAGTTTCATAAGGCAATCGCTTTTTGAAACTGTTTTTGTTTTCACTACTTTTACTCTTCAAATACATCGTTTTGTCAAATAAAAAACAGCATCCTAGCGCCTTACACGAAAAACCTGGAATTCGTCCGCCGGAAATTATCAGTTCAGTCGCTGTTGAGCATATCAAAAAATTCAGAAAGATCCAACCGTCCTCAAAAGAATTGGTTGAAGGAATATTAGCAGCGAATATAACGGCACTGAGTCGGGCCATTACTTTAATCGAAAGCACCAATAGTGATCATTTGGCAAAAGCCAACGAAGTGATCAATGCTTGTTTACCTTACGCCGGTAAATCCGTAAGAATAGGAATAACAGGTGTCCCGGGTGTTGGAAAAAGCACCTTTATTGAAGCTTTTGGAAAATACTTAACCCATTTAGGGAAAAAAGTAGCTGTTCTCGCCGTCGACCCCAGCAGTTCGATTTCCCATGGAAGCATTTTGGGTGACAAAACCCGAATGGAAGAATTAGTTAAAGACGCAAATGCTTTTATTCGTCCTTCAGCATCGGGAGAAACATTGGGTGGTGTTGCACGAAAAACCCGGGAAACCATTACCCTTTGTGAAGCCTGCGGGTTTGACACTATTATAATTGAAACTGTCGGAGTTGGTCAAAGTGAGACCGCAGTTCACAGCATGGTGGATTTCTTTTTACTTTTAAAAATTTCTGGTGCAGGGGATGAACTACAAGGTATCAAACGTGGCATTATGGAAATGGCAGATGCTATCGTAATCAATAAAGCAGATGGCGATAATGTTAGAAAAGCCAATTTAGCAAAAGCAGAATTCAACAAGGCTTTGCATCTTTTTCCAGCTAAAAAATCAGGCTGGACTCCTACAACTTCAACTTGTAGTGCACTGACACAGGAGGGAATTGACGCTGTCTGGACAACTATTGAGCAATTTCTGGAGTTGACAAAAGACAATAATTATTTCTTTGAAAAGCGAAAAGAGCAAAACCAATACTGGATGTTAGAAACGATTAACGAACAGTTGAAATTAAATTTCTACCATCATCCTGAAATTCAGCATCTATTGGATTCAACTAAAAAAGCAGTGCAAAATGATGAAATTTCACCTTTTGCAGCCGCTCAAATATTATTGGAAAAGTATTTTAAAAAATAAACTTACTCTTTTTCATAACGTTCCATTTCCCTATCGTAAAATTCATTGGCAAGAACTATTAATCCTTCCATTTCGGCATTCAATTCGCCCTCATCAAGGTCTTCCGCCTCTTCCATGAATTCTACCTCATCATCTTTTAAATTGATGATAAATCTTGGATAATCTAAATGTACGATAAAAATATCTTCGGGAAAATCAGTATTGTCGCCTAGTAAAAATTTTGGTAATTCCATTTTTTTATGTTTAATCAATTAATCATTGTTTCGGTCATTCCATGAATCAAATAACCGAAACCTATTTATCAGAAAGAATAACTGGTGCATTTCCCCTACCATTCATAAAAATAATTTTTGAGTTGGGAGAAGCAGCTAGTTCTTTTTGCGCTTTTATCTGTTCGTATTGCAATTGTTTGTCTGACAAACCAGTTGAAATAATTCTCTGATAATCAGCAATCCCCTGAGCTTCCACTCTTTTTCGTTCGGCCTCCTGTTTTTCTTTTTGAAGGACAAAAGTCATTTTCTGCGCATCCTGCTCTGCATTTATTTTACTTTCAATAGATGCTTTTACTGATGTAGGAAGATTGATATTTCGAATTAACAATTGCTCTAAAACCAATCCTCTGGTTTTAAAATCAGCTTCAATAGTTTTGAAAATTCGTTGTTGAAATTCATTTCTTTTCGTAGAATACAAAGCTACTGCATCATAATAAACAGCATTATCACGAATACGGGTTCTTGTTACCGGACGAACAATTTTATCCGAATAATCCACTCCAATTTGTTTGAAAATTTTAGGTGCCGACTCCGGTGAAACACGGAACAAAACTGTCAGATCAATTACCACTTCCAGTCCGTCATTGGATAAAACACGAATGGCATCGTCGCCCGTTTGGGAACCTTCTCCATGCACTGCCGACATCGTGTAGTTCTGGGTTTGAATATCAAACTCGGTTACATCCAGTAATGGATTTATCAAATGCAAACCACTTTCCAAAACATCGGGCTGAACACTTCCGTAAAGCGATTGAACTCCCACTTTTCCCGCATCAATCTGTTTGAACATCGAAGAAAAGAGCCCTAAAGCAATTACTAAAACTCCAATAATTTTCAGAACATTTGCGAATTTAGAAAACGGATTTACGTTACTTTTTAATGAAAAACTAGTAATCAATAAAATTATTCCAAGAATAATAAATAGTATCATTTTTTTTATTTGGCTGGTTAGGTTTTATTTCTATGCTATTATACGAGTAAAGATAGTAGAAGTTACATTGTAAGAACAGTATTATTTATGATTGTTTAAAACTAATTTTCTTGTTAATCTCGCAAAGCGAATATACAAAAATAAAGCGGCAGCTGTTAGTCCTGCCAAAAGTCCAATCCAGATTCCTACTGCCTGCAAAGAAGTATATTTCCCCAGATAATAAGAAATAGGAAAACCGATAACCCAATACGCGACAAACGTTATGTACATCGGGATTTTTACATCCTGCAAACCTCTTAACGCGCCCAGAACAACAACCTGAATCCCATCTGAAATTTGAAAAATTGCTGCAATCAAAAGCAGTTTAGATGTTATTATAATGATATCTTGATTGTCCAACCCCTGAGCAGCATCGGTCATATTCAAAAATAAATGAGGCAAAAAATTATGAAAAACAACAAAAATAATCCCGAAAAGTGTTTCCAGCATAATCGCCAACAAAAAAATGGATCGGGCAACGATTATCAAATTTTTATAATCGCCCATTCCTTTAGTATGGCTCACTCTAATCATCGCGGTAACGCTCAAACCCATAGCTACCATGAAGGTCGATGAAGCAAGAGTAAGCGCAATTTGATTGGCAGCCTGACTGTTTTTCCCCAAAGAACCCGAAAGCCATATTGCCGCAGTAAATAAAGTTACTTCAAACAGCATTTGCATCGCTGAAGGCAAACCAAGATTAATGATTTTTTTCAAAACTGATTTTCGTATTTCTTTGAAACTAAAATTTGTGAAATGCCTTTTCAAAGTTTCATTTCTTTTCATTAGATAATGCATAAAGACAACCATCATAATTCTTGAAATCACAGTTCCTAATGCTGCACCAAGAATTCCTAATTTTGGAAAAATCCAAAATCCATAAATCAGCGCATAATTAAAAAATACATGAACCACATTTGCCATGAAAATAGCATACATCGAATATTTTGTCTTCGCTAAACCATCGGCAAATTGCTTATATCCCTGATAGATAATAACCGGAATTAAAGAAAAGGCCACCCAATCAATATAAGGAGCTGCCATATCAGCTACTGCTTTGGGCTGGTGCATTAGGTACATTATTTGTTTTGACAATACTGTCAAAATGAATAACGCTACTCCTAAAACGGTACACAAAAGCAGTCCATGATGAAAAGTAGAACGGATTTTTTTATCATCCTTTTCGGCATCAGCCTCAGCTGTCAATGGAGTTATAGCCGTAGAAAAACCTATCCCTAAAGATAAAGCAATGAAGATAAAGCTGTTACCGAGCGAAACGGCCGCCAACTCAGTAGAACCAAGGTTACCCACCATGAAATTATCTACAATCCCTATTAATGTATGGCCAAGCATTCCTAAAATCACAGGATACGCTAATTTTATATTATAAGAAAACTCTTTGGTATATTGAGATAAATTCACTTTCTGTTTTTTTGTTGGCAAAGATAAATAGAAGCTTTCAATTGCATCGATACTATTGCAAATATAAAGGCTCCGCTTCAGCGATTATTTAAACAAAACAAGGAATTCTATAACAAAACCCATTAATTCTATAACATTTCGAGCAATTGCGGGCTATACATTTGTAACGTTGTTTTGAATCAAATAAAAATCAAGACAGCACCAAAAAAATTATTAATAAAAAATTACAATTATGAAAATGACAGGAAAAATCAAAATGTTATTTGTGTTCGCAATAGCAATGATGTTTGCTAGTAATGTACAAGCACAAGAAACAAAAGAAGCAAAAGAAGCAACAAATTACGATCAGGGATTCCGTTTAGGATTTGGTTTAAATGCAGGATACTCTATTAATGATCCTTACAAATTGGCACTAGGGGCTGATGCGAGAGTACAGTACGATTTGTCAAAAAGATACTCTCTAACGTTGACAACTGGTTATAGTAACTTATTTGTTAGTAAAGCAGATGGTAATGATTTAGGATTTATTCCGGCTAAAGCAGGTTTTAAAGCTTTCGTATGGAATGACCAATTTTATGTAATGGGAGAAGCCGGTGCTGCTTTTGCAGTATCTAATAATTACAATAAAACGTCTTTATTGTTGTCTCCAAGTATTGGTTATGCTTCAAAATACATTGATGTATCATTACACTATGAGCACTATTCTGACTTCGAAAAATTGAACAATAATGGTTCTACAGGAAAAGGTGTTGGGCAAGTGGGAGTTCGTTTAGCCTATGGTTTTGAACTATAAAAGATATAGTCGTTAAAAAAGATGCCCTGAAAATTTTTTCAGGGCATTTTTATTTATAAAATTTTTTATCGGTTAAAGTCTCCATAAAGGCAACAAGCTGCTTTTTTTCCAGGTCTGTTAAATTTAATTTATCCGAAGGTAAGGTTTGATTTAACAAATTAAATCCCAATCCATTACCACCTCCCTCATCGTAAAAATCAATTACTTCTTCCAGGGATCTAAAAACACCATTGTGCATATAAGGCGCTGTCAACGCAACATTCCTTAAAGTCGGTGTCTTGAAAGAATGTTGATGAAGTGCCGCTTTTGTCAATTCAAATTTTCCTAAATCCGTATCCAATTTTTTGTTCGTATCGGGAACACCTAAGACTTCACTTTCGGATTTCACAAAATTTGGTGGCACCGTTCCGTTCGTTAATGGAATAAAATGACAGGTAGCACATTTTGCTTTTCCGGCAAATAAATTAAATCCTGCAATTTCGTCCAGATTAAACGTTTTCTCCCCCCGCATATATTCATCGAATTTCGAATCGTAATCACTCAAAGACCTTATATAAGAGGCTAATGCATTTTTTATTGCAAAGGCATTTATTGCAGTTTTAGGGAATGCCTCTTTAAATTTGATAGTATAACCCGCATCCTTTTTTAAAGCCAAAACGGACTCTTTCAAAGAACCATGCATTTCATTTTCATTTGTAATTACAGCGACAGCCTGGTCTTCAAGATAATTGACCCTGGAGTCTGAGAAGAAAACACGTTGAAAAGCAATATTAGAAAGCGTTGGTGTATTTCTTTTAATCAGCGATTGACCATCTAAGGCGACCGCCTTTTCTAATCCATCAGTAAAAGCTTTGTCAGCATGGTGGCAGGAGGCGCAGGAACGCGAATTATTTCCAGACAAAATCGGATCATTGAACAATAATTTCCCCAACTCAATTTTCTCCGGGGTCGTTTCATAATCTGGAAATCCCGAAAAAGCTTCGGTATCAAAAGCTTTTGTATCAAAAAGGGTCTGGGCAGTTGTTTTTAATCCTCGTTCTTCCTTAATAAAAGCAATTTTCAAATCCATTTGAGTTTTATACAAACCCTTACTCAGCGGATTTGCAATTCGCAGAATAAAACCAGCCCGGTCAAATTCATTAAACCTGGTATTCTTTTTCAAATACTGTTTCCCTTCTTTGATCGTTTTTAAAACCGAATTAGAACTCGAGTCATTTGAATTATCGGCATAAATTTGATAATACTGCTCCATACTTTCTAATGATGCTAACGCTTCAGGAATTGAGTTTTGGGCAATTGGAGAATCAAATCCGGAAATTCCTAAAGTGATCATTCTAAAAACTTCCAACCGCATCGCATCAAAAATATGGGAATCGGTTAATTCATTAGTTTGCGACACTTTGTCCAATCGTTTTAAATTTGCGGAAAGAATACCGATTTCTTTTAGCAGTTCGGCTTTTGATCGATAGTCATACTTGGGGAAAAGAAATTCTTCGATTACCTGAAATCCTTCAGGAGGGACTGTCTTCCCTTCATCTTCTTCAAACTCATCCAACGCCGGTCCGTTAATCGCTTTAGAAACAACAGGAAAATAATATTCACTTATCATTTCTACACGCTTATAGCTTTGACGCGCCTGAAGAAATTGTTTCTGAATTTTTGGCAAAACAACATCTGATTTCACTAAAAGTTCCAATTGGGCAACATTTTGAATCAGCACCTGAATGTCGGATTGAAACAAATTATTTATTTTTTCGTCTTTGGGTAGGTTTTCACAAGAGAAAAGGAGCATCGACAGTAAAAGAAAAAAGAAATTTTTCATAAGAAATTTTAAAAATGAGGAGAAAGCAAAAACCACGATTCCTAATAGGAAACCGTGGATTTTTGTAACTGTTTAATTTAGAGATAAATTATCTGGCAAGTCCTTTGATTATTACAATTTGGCTGGCTTGATCTTCATTTGGACGATTTGTTCCCCCATCGACTCCTTTATATTTTGTTCCTCTCCAGGTATGTGGCTGCACACTTAACAAAAAGGTATCGTCAATTCCTAACTGCTCCGATACATCAATTAATGCTCCATATTCCCAATCTCCAAATTTACTAACTCCCCCTACATTATATTTTGCAGCATCAGTTGCATCACGACGATGATCCAACTCTACGACCACTTTCAATTGTTTGGTTGCAATATTGTACTGATAAATATAACCATCATGCGTTTCGTCTCCATATCCATTCGAATCTTCCTGAACATAAACGTAATTTTTTGTAACACAAATGTTATCTGGATTTTGAAATTTTCCAGCAATTCCTGTACGATCGTCACCATCAAGAATTACCTGTAAAGTTCCTGTTAACGGATTTGCAGCATCTAAATTTAACTTGTAAACTCTACCATACTTCGTTCTTGAAGCATCCGCATTAACTCCGGTAGTATTTTGTCCTGTAGCATTAAAGTAGATTTCGCGATCTGCTGCATCTCCTCCTTTTCTGTAATCCAAATCTTCAACTCTACCAAATTTTATCGCTTTAAGGGTATTTACTGAGGCATTAATTTGAGCCCCGGTCATTGTAGTATGATTCTCGATTTTTACAAACGAAACAGCATACGTTTGACCAACAGCCATATCTTTTTCTCTTTGATTGTCATCTGTTCTTTTCATCATATATAAAGAACCATTCGCTAAATCTCCAACAGTATTGGAAACATACATAAATACCTGACCTCCATAGGTACCGGAATCGTCGTCACCAATTACAACAACTGTTTTTCCTGCAAAAGCAGTCTTTCTTAAAGGCAAAGCATTCTCTGCGCTTAACCTTCCAAAACCTGGTAATTCTTTAGAAACAGAGGCAGAACCAACATCTCCATAAGGATTTAAAGCATGTGTACGAGATTCTTCACCTGATTCACCACAGGTTAAATAAAGTGGTCCAAAACCCTGTTCAGCAACAGTTGCCATTGTAGCACCGCATAATCTCCAGGTTCCTCCGTTCGAATTCAACAAATATTCCCCTTTTGTAGGTTTGAACGTTTTGTCTAATGTGATTCTGGAAACTGCAAAATTATCTTCCTGATTTACTAAAAAGGTAAAAGTCCCATCTTCATTTTTCAATAAACCTGAACCGTCCGCAGATCCCCCAAAAACATAGCTTGGACTTCCTGCTAAAACATCATCTGAAGTAACAAGCGAAAAAAGCTCCAGACTTTCAAAGCCTGCTTGTTTTTTCAATAATACGGGGGTTACAGATTGGTTTGCTAAAACCACATTGGTAGTTTCATTCGAAGATTTAGCATCATTCTCACAAGAGATTAATGAGGCCAAAAATAACAATGGTAAAATAATTCTTTTCATCTTGGTCGATAGTTTTAAATTCAAGGCAAAGAAATGCACTGAATTTTAACTTCAAATGAACTAAATATTAATAAAAAGACAAGAGTTCACTACGATTTTCAACTCTAAAAACAATAAATTTACATGCTAATACTACGATAATACAGTAATAAACTTAAAATAACATTCAGGAGAAAGTCCACTCGACCTATTTCTCTTTCTTCAATATTTCTTTATAGATTTCAATATTTTCCCTGATTTTTTCATCCATTTCAGGTTCTTGAATATCGGTATGTTTTTGCATTTCTTCCCAAATAATTTTGGCAACAATATATCTTGCCATTTCCTTATCATCCGCAGGAACGATATACCAGGGTGCATATTCTGAACTTGTTTTATTAATCGCTTCTTCGTAATAATGCATATAATCATCCCAGCGCTCCCTTTCTTTCAGATCGCCTGTTGAGAATTTCCAATTGTGTTTTTGTTCTTCCAATCGGCGTAACAAGCGTTCTCTTTGCTCTTCTTTGCTCATATGCAAAAAGAATTTCAACATAATTGTTCCATTTTGGGTAATGTGCCTCTCGAAATTATTGATCTGTTCCATCCTGTTTTCCCAAAATTGCGGTGTAATATCATCTACTGTTTCAATACCCGGTAAATTTTCATTCATAATATATTCCGGATGCACTCTGGTGACCAAAACGTTTTCATAATGCGATCTGTTAAAAACCGTAAACTTGCCTTTTTCAGGTAAAACCAAATAATGCCTCCACAGATAATCATGTTCCAACTCGCTTGAATTTGGCGTTTTGAAACTGTGGACCACAACACCCCGTGAGTTAAATTCCTTAAAAACTTCCCGAATCATGCTGTCCTTCCCGGAGGTATCCATGCCTTGCAGACAAATCAAAACACCGTAGCGATTGTGGGCATACATCACATCTTGTATTTCACTCAATTTCACCTGTACCTTTTCCAGCTTCTCTTCTTTATCATCATCATCGGCTTTACTAAACAAGTTGGTAGGGATTTCAGACAATTTAATTTTGTCAAGCACTTTAAAATCGTTGGGATCTATAGACTTCATAAGAAATATTTTATCTTTGTTAACTCAAATATAACAAAAAATAGGGAGCTTTTTCCTGCTGTACGCTTGTATTTTTTCCTTTATAAAAGGAAAAGATACAAGCGTACAGCAGGACCAGGACATTCCTTTTCAAAATAAACCTTATGGAAAAATTCACGCTTGAATTACTATTTCAAATCATCGGAATTGGCTCTGCCTCAGGACTTATTCACAAAGACGATTCCTTGTTTGTAATCTCTGACAACAGCTCCTTCCTTTATGAATACCGCGTCAAAGAAAAAGAACTCCATAAAATAAAACTCTTCGAAAACAGCCAGGAAAACATTCCGAAAAGAAACAAATTTGACTTTGAATCCATAATGCAAAAAGGAAACAAATTCTATTTTTTTGGTTCCGGTTCCACACCTAACAGAAATAAACGGATCAGTTACGATCTTACTTCTAAAGCAATAGAAGAAAAAGATTTATCCGTTATTTATGGTAAACTAAAACAAACCGCTTCTATTTCGGATAATGATTTAAACATAGAAGGTGCTTTATTTCACAACGAAAAATGGCATTTCTTTCAACGAGGAAATGGAGCACAATCTAAAAACGGTATTTTTATTTTAGACAAAGAAGGAAATGACATTCGTTTTTCCCCAATCTCGTTACCGAAGATCCAAAACATAGAAGCTACCTTTACCGATGCAATTCTCGTAGAAGATAAAATCTATTTCCTGGCAGCAGTAGAAAACACCACCTCAACATACGAGGATGGAGAAGTATTTGGAAGTTTCATCGGAGCTTTATCATTAGAGACTTCCGAAGTTGCATTTACCCAAAAGGTTTCAGCAACCCATAAATTCGAAGGATTAACTTTATTTACGCATTCAAAAGAAAAAATTGAATTCTTACTCTGTGAAGATAAGGACACCGAAGCTTTGGAAACGGATATTTACAAATTGACTTTAGACAAAAAATTTTAAAAATTAAACGATGACTGACTTAAAAAATAAAAATGCCCTGATTACAGGAGCTGGAAAAGGAATTGGAAAAGCTATCGCTTTGGCCTTAGCCAAAGAGGGCGTAAATGTGATTTTGGTTGCCAGAACACAGGAGGAAATAGACAATGTAGCAGCAAAAGTGCGTTCTTTAAGAGTAAAAGCACTTGCAATAACCGCTGATGTTGCTGATATCAATTCGGTAAACGCTGCCGTTGAGAAAGCATTGGCTGAATTTAAAACTATAGACATTTTAATCAACAATGCCGGGATCGCCGCTTTTGGCAAATTCTTAGAATTAGAACCTGAAGCCTGGGAGCGCATTATTCAGGTAAACTTGATGGGAACCTATTATGTGACACGTGCCGTTTTGCCCAATATGATTGAAAGACAAACTGGTGACATCATCAACATTTCTTCAACAGCGGGACTAAGCGGAAATGCTTTGACCAGTGCTTATAGTGCTTCTAAATTTGCAGTTTTAGGATTGACCGAATCGTTGATGCAGGAAGTTCGCAAGCACAACATCCGTGTAACGGCATTAACTCCAAGTACTGTTGCCACTGACATGGCCAAAGAACTAAAGCTGACCGATGGTAATCCTGATAAAGTCATGCAATCCGAAGATATGGCCGAATTAATCATCGCGCAACTCAAACTAAACAGACGCGTTTTTATAAAAAACAGCAGTATTTGGTCTACCAATCCATAAGATGATTTTAATTCTAGGCCTATAAAGTAAGCAAGAACACGCAAACTACTACTTAAAAAACAAAACCATTAAAGAATTGAGTTTCCTATTTCTTTAATGGTTTTATTTTAGCAAAAAAAAACATACTGATTAGCTGTTGATTACAAAAATAATTTTGTCTTTTTGAAAAAAAAACATTTCCTCTCCCAACCTTTTTTAATTTTTAACGCTCTTTACTATTAAAGACCTTATTGTGATAAACGAAAATCTAATACTAGCCTGCAAAAAAATGCAACGAAGCGCCCAGCGTCAAGTGTATGAGCTACTAGCTCCTAAAATCTATGCGAGTTGCAAACGCTATTTAAAGCAGGAGGAGGAAATTGAAGAAGCAATGGCAGATGCTTTTTATACCATATTTACAAAACTAGATCAACTAAAAGAAATTGGTGCTTTTGAATCCTGGGCAAGAAAAATAGCAGTCAATCAATGCTTGGCCACTATAAAAAAGAAAACCAACTTCAATATGTATCTCGATGATGTCAAAACACTATCGCAACCTTTTACAGATGAAGCAACAAATCTTGAAGAAGAAGATTTACTCCATTTACTCCATCATATTCCCCAGGGATGCAAGACTATTTTTAACCTCTTTGTCATTGAAGGCTACAGCCACAAAGAAATAGCCAGCATGCTCAACATTTCAGAAGGCACTTCAAAATCACAATTGAATGCCTCAAAAACCAAATTGAAGGAATTAGTAAACCATCTGTATTACCAAAAATCGAATTAGTCATGGACAATCAAGATAAAATAATTAACAAAATCAAAGCCGCTGCACATCAAGCGGAGCAACAAGATTTTCCTGGAATGGAAAAGATTTGGGCACGTGTAGACGAAAAACTCGACCAAAAGGCATTGCAAACCAAAAATAAAGTTTGGAAAAAAATAGCCATTGCTGCATCCGTCTTACTATTGGTTTCTTTAGTATACCAATTATTAAAACCATCTGAAGCCAATCAAAAAACTAACGAAATAATAGTTCAAAAAGATTCTGTAAACCCAATCGCACCAAAAATAGCAGAAAAAGTAGTTACCGCTGCAATAATCGATACTGCAAAAATTAGTAGCGTTATAAAAGAAACCCAAACAGTTACTGCATCTAAAGACATAAAGGATAAAATTTCTACACCAGCAGTTGTTGCCCTACAAGAAGTTCAAACGAAAAGCGATGATAAAACAGCTGGAGCCGAAAAAATGATGCTCAAAAAAGAACGGGCTGACAAGAACAAGAGTAACTTTAACAGCGGGGCAATTTATGATGCTATTGAAGTACAATCTGCCTACGCAAATACAATAACGCAAGAGCCCACACCGGAGACAAAAACAATTGCAGCAAATGCTCCTCTGGTTGTTAGGAACGGAAAAATTATTTCCAGTGCAAAATACAAGACGATGCAGGAAACTAAAAAAGAAATCTTATCCAACCTCGATAATGAGGAACTGGAATCGCTTATCATTCTCAAAGAACCTTTGTACATCATCAATGGTATTGAATACAGTGAAGCATCGCTTTTTGGACCAAATCCTACTAGTCCTTATGCTCCATTGAGTAAGCAAAAAATTGAAACACTTGAAATTTTGCAAAACGAGGAGGCAACTGCAAAATATGGGGATAAAGGCAAAAAAGGAGTCGTAATTGTCACTACTAAAAACGGAATTCCACTGCAGCACTAATTCGTAAAAAACACATTCTAACCTTTTAAAAACTATTGTCATGAAAAGTCTAAAACTTATTTCATTAGCCCTTGCTATGCTTTTTTCTATCCTTTCTTTTGGACAGGAAATCAAAATTACCGGAACGGTAACCGATGAAACCAAGACCGCACTCCCTGGGGTAGTAATTTCTATCAAAGGTACCCGAAAAGGAACACAAACCGATAGTAACGGTCACTACGCCATTCAGGCCCAAAAAGGAAACCAATTGGTGTTTAGCTATATTGGCATGAACTCCCAGACGATTAAAATAGAAAATTCGAATGTGATTAATGTACGTCTGAAAAACAATTCCGAGCAACTGGACGAAGTAGTTGTTGTCGGATACGGAAACATTAGCAAAGAAACACAGACAGGATCCATAGCAGCTGTATCCGGCAAAAAAAAGGAAAATTATTATTCCAATAATTATACTAAAGCTTTGCAAGGTCAAGTTGCCGGAGTAGCGACTACAGAAAATAAAATTAAAACTTCCCTTTCCATTATGATTCGGGGAGTTCGCTCATCAGATACTGGTTCTCCATTGTATGATAAGGTGAATATCAATCCCCCTTTGCCAGCGGATCCAAACGGAGAAGAGTACGAAAATTTTGTTGAAAACCAATTCGACACACCTAAAAACGTTCCGCTTTCTACCTTTTCTATCGATGTGGATAATGCTTCCTATACCAACATTCGTCGCTTTATCAATAACGGACAAGCCGTTCCGAAAGACGCTGTACGAATCGAAGAAATGATGAACTTTTTTAAATACAGCTATCCTCAGCCCAAAGACAAATATCCGTTTTCTATCAATACGGAATACAGTAACTGCCCATGGAACAGCAAACACAATCTACTAAAAATTGGGTTACAGGGCAAAAACGTTCCTACCGAACAATTACCCGCTTCTAATCTGGTTTTTCTTATTGATGTGTCAGGCTCAATGAGTGACCCCAACAAATTACCCTTACTCAAACAATCAATGAAAATTTTGGTCAACGAATTGAGAAAAGAAGACAAAGTAGCCATTGTAGTTTATGCCGGCGCTGCAGGAATGGTTTTACCACCTACCACAGGTGATAAAAAACAAATCATCATCAATGCCCTGGACAATCTCAGTTCTGGAGGAAGCACGGCTGGAGGAGCAGGAATTGACTTGGCTTATAAAACAGCTATAGAAAATTTTATCAAAGGAGGAAACAACCGCGTAATTTTAGCTACAGATGGCGATTTTAATGTAGGTAGCTCCTCTAATAAGGACATGCAGACCCTGATTGAAGAGAAACGAAAATCAGGTGTCTTCTTAACTTGTCTGGGTTACGGAATGGGAAATTACAAAGACAGCAAAATGGAAATCCTGGCCAACAAAGGCAACGGAAATTATGCTTATATCGATAACATTCAGGAAGCCAATCGTTTTTTAGGTAAAGAATTCAAAGGTTCCTTATTTGCTATCGCCAAAGATGTTAAAATTCAAATTGAATTCAACCCTAAACATGTTCAAGCCTACCGGTTGATTGGTTACGAAAATCGAAAACTGCGCCCGGAAGATTTTAAAAATGATGCTATTGATGCTGGGGAATTAGGAAGTGGGCATACGGTTACAGCATTGTATGAAATCATTCCAACAGGTGTGGAAAGTGACTACAGTCTGCCGGATTTAAAATACACTAAAACAGCGAATACCAGTAATTACAGCAACGAATTAGCCACTATCAAATTTCGCTACAAAAAAGCCGATGAAAACAAAAGTATTGAAATGATTCAAACCATTGAAAACAAAAGCAATGGCCTATCAAGCACTTCTGATGATTTTAAATTTAGTGCTGCCGTGGCCTGGTTTGGATTAAAGCTAAGAGATTCCAAATTAATCGCTGTAAAAGATTCACAATCCATTTTAAAACTGACGAAACAGGGACTTTCCAAAGACCCTGAAGGCTATAAAGCCGAGTTTATGAGGTTGGTAGAAACAGTGCAGTAAGATTATAGTATTTTTTTAGACCTAACCCGTTTTAGCAACGGTTAGGTCTATTCTTTTATTAAACTTCCGAATTGATCTTCAAAAAATCCATTCGTACACTTCCGTCTTCATCAATTTTGGTCAAATTGATTTCGTGTAATGTATTGACTAGTTCCGGATTCCAAGGTGTTTTTACTTTCACATAGTTTTCAGTAAAACCGTGAATGTAGCCTTCTTTATTTTCACTTTCAAACAAAACAGTTCTATTGGTTCCCAACTGGCTTTCATAGAAAGCACGACGCTTTTTAACGGATAATCCGCGTAGCATTTTACTGCGTTTCGCACGAACATTGGCAGGAACAACGCCTTCCATTGCAGCTGCTTCTGTATTATCCCGCTCTGAATAGGTAAAAACGTGTAAATACGAAATATCCATATCATTCAGGAAATGATACGTTTCCAAAAAATGATCGTCTGTTTCTCCGGGAAATCCAACAATCACATCCACACCAATACAGGCATGCGGCATAACGTCACGAATCTTATTCACCCTTTCGGTATATACTTCCCGAAGGTAACGGCGCTTCATCAACTTTAAGATGTCATTGCTTCCGGATTGCAACGGAATATGAAAATGCGGTACAAAAGTCCTGCTTTTTGACACAAACTCGATGGTTTCATTTTTCAATAAATTCGGCTCGATAGATGAAATTCGCAATCTTTCGATTCCTTCTACTTTATCTAACTCCTGAACCAATTCTAAGAAAGTATGTTCGTGTTTTTTATTTCCAAATTCTCCTTTTCCGTAATCACCGATATTTACTCCGGTAAGAACAATTTCCTTGATGTTTTGTTTTGAAATTTCAGCGGCATTTTTCAATACATTTTCCAGCTCATCACTTCTGGAAATCCCTCTTGCCAATGGAATTGTGCAATACGTACATTTATAATCGCAACCATCCTGTACTTTCAAAAAAGCGCGGGTTCGGTCACCAATGGAATAACTTCCTACATAGAAATCAGCTTCGGCAATTTCACAAGAATGCACCTCTCCAAAATCATTTTTGGACAAGTCATTGATATAGTCTGCCAATTTAAATTTTTCAGTTGCACCAAGAACTAAATCCACACCATCAACTGCAGCTAATTCTTCTGGTTTCAACTGGGCATAACACCCCACTGCCGCAACAAATGCTTTGTCATTCAATTTCATTACTTTTCGCACGACTTGCTTGAACTGCTTATCTGCATTTTCAGTAACCGAACAGGTATTAATGACATACATATCTGCCACTTCCTCGAAATCTACGCGATCAAAACCTTCATCCTGAAGATTCCGGGCAATAGTAGACGTTTCTGAAAAATTCAGTTTGCAACCTAACGTATAAAAAGCAACTCTTTTTCTCTTTTCCATAAAATCAATCTCATTTGCAAATTTCTCCAAAAAAATGAGGTTGCAAATTTACGCACAATATTTTAAGAGTTAATACAAATCCTCTAAATTTGTTACCCTCAACAAAATAAAAACAGGGCAAAAGTAGTAACAGGAGAGCAATTAAAGTTTGATCCTGAAAGTACTGCAAATGAAGCTGCTCAAAAAATATCCTAAATTTAAGACCAACACAAAACACCCTGGTTTCCACAGGAGCTCCAAAAAGCCGTAAAAATTAAACCTTTCTTAAATTGATTGGAGTTCGATTTGGTTTTTCGTAAATTTAAGCTGCTATTTTCAATTTCTAAAACTCCAGGTTATGGATCCAAAAATCATTTACACGCTATTAATGCTAATTATAGTGACGTTAACCAACGGACAAGGTAAGAAAATCAGCATTTCTGAGCTTCCTAAGGAGGCCTCTTTTTTTCTTTCAAAACATTTTCCAAACAACCCAATAAATCGCGCGACTAAAGACTGGGAACACGGAGAGAAAGGGTATGAGGTCAGACTAACTGACGGAACCGAAGTCGAATTTACGAAAGATGGCGCCTGGAGAGAGGTTGATGGCCATAAAAAAGCTATTCCGACCGATTATATTCCTAAACCGATTGTCAATTATGTGAAAGCAAATTATCCAAATGAACGGATTACGCATATCGATAAAGGCCACAAAGATGTGGATGTAGATTTGACACACAGAATTGATTTGGAGTTTGATACCGACGGAAAATTCCTAAAAGTCGATTAATCATTTACGCCAGCATGAAGTCTCGTTTTTTTATCTGGAGTATTCTTATTTCATCTTAATCCGGCTTTGGAGCCAGCATATTTTCTGGATTCAAAATATCATCTAACTGTTCTTTAGACAAAAGCTGGTGTTCCAACACCAGGTTGTAAACACTTTTCCCTGTTTGGAGTGCCTCCTTGGCAATTTTAGTACTGTTTTTATATCCAATATGTGGGTTCAACGCCGTTACAATGCCGATACTGTGTAAAACCATATCTCTACAATGGGCTTCGTTAGCAGTAATTCCATCAATACATTTTGAAGCTAATGTATCCATCCCATTGGACAATAATGACATAGACTCCATTATTGCATAAATCAAAACCGGTTCCATTACATTTAATTCCAGTTGTCCTGCTTCGGCAGCCATGGTTACCGTTAAGTCGTTTCCAATGACCCGAAAACACACCTGATTCATTACTTCCGGAATTACTGGATTTACTTTTCCCGGCATAATAGAAGAACCAGGTTGCATTGGCGGTAAATTAATTTCATTCAGGCCGCACCTCGGGCCAGAAGAAAGCAATCGTAAATCATTGCATATTTTGGAAATTTTAATTGCCATTCTTTTTAATGCCGAAGAATAAATCACATACGAACCGGTATCCGGTGTGGCTTCAATCAGGTTTGGTGCAGAAACAAAAGCAAGCCCTGTAATTTTGGCTAAGTTTTCCGCACACAATTTGGCATAACCCGGAGCCGCATTTAAACCGGTTCCAATAGCAGTTGCTCCCATATTGATTTCAAGAAACAAAGCTGAATTTTGGTTCAATCGCTCAATTTCTTCTTCTAAAGTTGCCGCGTAAGCCTCAAATTCCTGCCCCATGGTCATGGGAACCGCATCCTGTAATTGCGTTCTTCCCATTTTCAGAACGTGCTTGAACTCCTCTCCTTTTCTTCGAAACGATCGGATTAACGTTTTAAGATGTTCAATCAATTGGATATTCAAATTAATGGCCGCCAGTTTTATGGATGTTGGATAGGCATCATTGGTCGATTGCGACAAATTCACATGATCATTGGGAGAACAATATTGATAGTCCCCTTTCTGATACCCCATAATTTCCAGGGCACGATTCGCCAAAACTTCGTTGATGTTCATATTGGTGGAAGTTCCGGCGCCACCCTGAATCATATCAATTGGAAACTCATCATTAAATTGACCGCTAATAACTTCTTTTGCTGCCTGAATAATAGCATTTTTCAATTTTTCATCCAGTAATCCCAGTGTAAAATTGGTTTCGGCAGCGGCCCATTTTACGTAAGCCAACCCTTTGATGAATTCAGGAAACTGATTTAATTTGACTCCTGAAATATGAAAATTTTCAATTGCTCTTTGGGTTTGAACACCGTAATAAGCATTTACGGGAACATTTAAATCTCCCAATAAATCGTTTTCTATTCTATCCATTTTGAGTTATTTTACATTAAAGATACCTCTTATTTTAACAATAAAACTTCCGGAATAAATAAATTTAAAACACAAACATAAAATAACCACAACTACTTTCGCAATTGTGGTTATTTACAAATTATCTAATTAGACAATTGATTTTTTCTTTCCTAAACTTGAGACGAAGTAAAAACCAAGACAAAAAACACATATGAAAGAAAGCAAAACCTTCTCTACGATAGTGCTCTTTTAATTTCCTGCTATACCGGCATAAAGCTATTTAGTTCAAAATAAATCTACGAACTACTTCAGCCACGCCATGATTATTATTTGAGGCAACAATAACATCTCCTTTATCTCTCAATTTAGGATCTACATTATCGACCCAGACACCTAATCCTGCATATTGGATCATCGTTAAATCATTACCCGCGTTTCCAACAGCTATAATTTCACTTTGAAGAATATTCAGTTTTTCTGCCAAAAATTTTATACTGGCCCCTTTATCAATCCCATTTTGTGCTACTTCAAGAAAAAAGGGTTTTGACATACTAACACTAAGATGTGGCATGGCTATTTTCAAATCTTCCTCAACCTGTTTTAGATAACCTGGCTCTTCCAATAAAATACATTTTACAGCTGCGGATCTGACCTCATCTTTAAAACTAAGTACTTTATTATGTTCTAAACCTGTAATGTTTTTTTCGATTTCAATGTATTCAGAATCTGTCTCACTCACAATTTTCCCATCAAGGTAAGTAATAATATGAGTCTTACTTTTTAAACTGTAATCATACAATTCATGGATTTGTTGTTGTGTTAACGTTTGCTCGAAAATAACTTTATTTTCCTTTAAATCTGTAATAACGGCTCCATTATAAGATATCATATAGGAATTATGCAGCTGTAATTCTTTAGCATAAGCAGTCATTGCTGGTGTTGGCCTACCTGAAGCCAGAATAACATGCACACCCAATTCCTGCGCTTTAAGCACCATTTCTTTATTCTCATCTGAAATGGTATGGTCATCGGTCAACAAGGTGTCATCCATGTCCAAAACTAACATTTTATATTTCATTCTGTTTTTTATTGCGAATATCTTTAAATACTCATTCTAAATTCTTCAATAACCGGATTCACTTTTGAAAACTCAGTTTCCTGAACGAATAATTCCACTGCTAAATCTGAATTTCCAAAACCTCCTAATCGAGCGGATTGTATGTTGTTTTTTAAAACCGTATCCACTCCTATTGCTTCAATTCTCTGTTGTAACGCTAAAGCTAAAATTTCACTACCCGAAAACACTTTCATTAATCCCATTTTATTCTTTATTTAATTATTTATTACCGTTTTCTTCATCACCTTCCTGCTCCTCGAAGTCATCTCCTGCTTGCGGTTCAAAATCTTCCTCCTCCTCAAAATCTTCGTCTTCCTCAAAATCATTTTCTGCGTCCTCGTCTTCTTCAATTTCGAATAGAAAAGGTTCCACCAACATTTTTTCCGCCAGAATTTCTATTCTTTCTGTGAGTTGTTCGGAGAAAATAATACGTTGCGTTTTAGTGATACTATTCGAAATACGCATGATTTTAGTTTCATGACGCAATTTCAAAATTGGATCCGCATCATCCAAAATAAACATTTTCAATCGATTTACATTAAAACCTGCTGTAGTGAACATTTCGCTTAATTTATTTGGAGTTCCTATCAACACATCAATTCCGGTAGAAATATAATTTTTATCATATTCCATATCCCCTTTATCATGTACACCATAAACGCGCAAATCAGTATAATTTCCAAACTTCTCGAAAAGCTCCTCCATTTCCAATACTTTGGCTTTGTCTTCGACAATAATCAAAGCACGCGGCGATTCTTCTCCTTCACAGACCAATTGCTGAATTACATTGAGCACAATTGTGGTAGATTTTCCACTTCCTTTTTCCGCAATAATAATACAATCCGCCCCGCTTTTTAGTGTCGAAAAGGTTTCTTGTTGCATTACATTAGCCTCGGTCAAACCGTTTTCAATTAGTGCTTGTTGTAACTTTTCGTTTATTTTTTTTAGTTTCATTTCTTAGGATTGAAGATTAAAAAACAGAAGACTGAAAGATCAAAACAGAAGCCAAATCCCCACATCATTACATTTTTAATCATTAAATTAGTTTTATTTACTGGCGAACAACTTCACATCATTCTCAGAAATTTCGCTTCCGCCAAGGATAATTAGGCGTTCTACTACATTTCGCAATTCTCGGATATTTCCTGTCCAATCGTATTCCTGCAATAAATGAATCGCTTCTCTTGAAAACTTTTTTATAACATTTCCTTGCTCAAGAGCAATTTTATCGGCAAAATGTGAAATCAACATCGGAATATCTTCTCGTCTGTCATTCAATGATGGGACTTTTATCAGGATAACAGCCAAACGATGGTATAAATCCTCACGGAAACGCCCTTCAGCAATTTCTTTTTTCAAATCTTTATTGGTCGCTGCAACCACACGAACATCGACTTTAATATCTTTATCCGCTCCTACTCTGGTAATCATGCTTTCTTGTAAAGCACGTAATACCTTGGCTTGCGCCGACAGGCTCATGTCACCGATCTCATCCAGGAAAATGGTTCCTTTATCAGCTGCTTCAAATTTTCCTGCGCGATCTTTTACCGCCGATGTAAAGGCTCCCTTTACATGGCCGAATAATTCGCTTTCTATCAGTTCAGATGGAATAGCAGCACAATTCACTTCGATTAACGGAAAATTAGCTCTTTCGCTTCTTTCGTGTAATTGATGCGCAACAAGTTCTTTTCCAGTTCCGTTTGGACCTGTAATCAAAACTCTGGCTTCTGTTTGTGCCACTTTATCAATCATTACTTTAATGTGATTGATGGCAGCACTTTCGCCAATCATTTCGTAATTTTTACTGACTTTTTTCTTTAGAATTTTATTTTCAACTACCAGTTGTTTTTTGTCTAAAGCATTTCGAACCGTATTTAATAATCGGTTTAAATCCGGCGGTTTTGAAATGTAATCAAAGGCTCCCAACCGCATCGTGTTAATGGCTGTTTCCATGTCACCATGACCGGAAATCATAACCATAGGGATTTCAGGTTTGATTTTTTTTACTGCTTCAAGAACCTCAACCCCATCCATTTTAGGCATTTTGATATCGCACAAAACCAAATCGTAATCGTTATTTTTTATTTTTTCAAAACCTGCAGCACCATCTTCAGCTTCTTCAACCTGATAAGTGTCGTTTTCTTCCGAGAGTATTTTTGTTAGTACTCTTCGAATAGCGGCCTCGTCTTCTATGATTAGTATTTTTGACATATTTTTATTTTTTTAGCCCGATTGAGCGGAAACCCTCTTTTTTAATTTTTTTAAAAATAAAAAGATTGCACCGAAAAGCGGGAAATAGCTCCATAAATTAATTAAATTTTAACGGAAGCCGAAACAAACCCTTATTAATATTTCAACCATCGATACAATTCGTTCCACGTAGGTTTTTTGCCGTACATGAGTATTCCCACCCGATATATTTTGGCGGCAAACCAAACCACTGAAAAGAAAGTACCAAATAATAATGTTACAGATATTGCAATTTGCCACAAAGGTACTCCAAATGGAATTCGCATTAGCATTACGATGGGTGAGGTTAGCGGAATCATTGAAAAGATAACGGCAACCGTCCCGTGCGGATCATTTATAACTGTAAAAAAACCTACATAAACGCTCAACATTAACGGCATGATGATGGGTAACAAGAATTGTTGCGAGTCGGTTTGATTGTCAACTGCAGCCCCAATCGCAGCATAAAATGAACTGTACAGAAAATAGCCGCCAATGAAATAAATCACAAACCCAATCAGGATACCTGCAATGGGTAAATTCCATAATTCCCTGATATACATTTGGGCGGTTCCTGCAAATTCTTGCTGGGCAGTATGCATTAGTTCAGGTGAAATTCTGGCAGTTGGCCCAACATTTACCCCAAAAAATACAGAAGCGGCAAACATTAAAGATAGTCCAATAACGGCCCATATGATGAATTGCAGCAATCCTGCTAATGCTGTTCCGACAATTTTCCCAATCATCAGTTGAAATGGCTTTACGGAGGAAATGATAATTTCGACAATACGATTTGTTTTTTCTTCGATAACGCTTCGCATCACCATATTGCCGTAGATGATAATGAACATCATGATAAGATATCCGAACGCGCCACCAATACCGATTTTGATTTCGTTAAGTCCTTTTACACTTTCTTCGCCTGATGCTTTTGTTAAGCTGATATTGACTTTAGATTCTGCATTTTTTATAGCTAATGTATCGAGATGCGCTTTTTCCAAATTTGTTTTGGTTAACTTCTTTGCAATTACATCCTGAACATTTTCAATGAATGAAATACTCGGACTGTCATTCGAAATGAATTGGATTTTATTTTCAAAATCTTTAGAATTACTTTCGTTTGGAATATACAACAACCCCTGATAGCTTTCATTTGTGATGCTATCTTTGAGAAATTTTAAATCCATCAAAGACAAATCGAGGTATTGGTATTCCCCTTTCTTAGCGTTTTGTGAAGTAAATTCCTTAACGAACAAACCCGATTCATCATGAATGGCGATTCGTTTGGTATCGGCTTTCATGGAACTTAAATAACCCACAAATGCCGCTACCGCCACAAATAGCAACGGACTTAGAAAAGTCATAACAATAAAAGATTTATTCCGCACTTTGGCAATAAATTCTCTTTTTATAATTAATGAAATGATGCTCATTTAAATTTGTTATTTTTGATTTACGCTTTTCGATTTCCAAAATCGTAAAACCAATATTATTTAGTTACCGTTTTTATAAAAATATCGTTTACACTTGGTATTTTTTCTACAAAGTGTGTCACTTGTCCCTGTTGTGTAAGGATATTCAACAATTCATTTGGCGTTGCATTTCCAAGTTGAATCTCCAGTTTTAGTTCGTTGTTGAGTGACTTAAAATGAGCCGGGCCAACAGTGAATTTCTGTGTAATGGCATACATCAGACCCTCTACATTATCCGATAAAATACCTACTTCAAAACTATTGGTTTTAAATTGTCTTTTAACATCGTCCAGTTTTCCTTCAATCAATTTATTCGATTTATGAATCAGCGCAATGTGATCACATAATTCTTCCACACTTTCCATACGATGTGTCGAGAAAATTATGGTAGCTCCCTCTTCTCTCAGCGCCAGAATTTCATCTTTGATAATAGTGGCGTTTACAGGATCAAAACCAGAAAACGGCTCATCAAAAATCAACAGTTTTGGTCTGTGCAACACACACACCACAAACTGGATCTTCTGTGCCATTCCTTTAGAAAGCTCCTGAATTTTCTTATTCCACCACCCTTGAATTTCTAATCTATCAAACCAATATTCGAGTTGTTTCTTGGCCTCAGCCTTAGAAAGGCCTTTCATTTGAGCCAAATACAAGCACTGTTCGCCCACTTTCATCGTGTTGTACAATCCTCTTTCTTCGGGCAAATACCCTATATATTGAACATGTTTGGGTTGCAGTTTTTCACCGTCCAGAATAATTTCGCCGCTATCAGGTAATGTAATTTGATTTATTATTCGGATAAGAGATGTTTTTCCTGCTCCGTTTGGGCCTAAAAGCCCGTAGATACTTCCTTTTGGAACAGCTAATGAAACCTCGTTAAGCGCCACATAATCACCATATTGCTTGACGACTTTATTAACTTCAAGTATGTTACTCATGCTAAATTTTTAATTGCTGTAAAAGTAAATAATTAGTATCGAAATACTTAGAATTGTTTCATAAAAAACCCATCCTTATTTTAACAAGGATGGGGAAATATATTTTTTAGATGAGACCTATTAAATTGCCTCTACCTATTTTTATTATGAAAACATATCTTTTACTTTCTCGAAAAATGATTTGTCTGATTTTTCCGGACTTGGAATAAAATTTTCATCCGTAAGATTTTTTTCAAAAAATTGTTTTTGGTCCTTGTTAAGTGTTTTTGGTGTCCAAACATTTACATGCACCAGTAAATCTCCGTTACCATAGCCATTCAAACTCGGAATTCCTTTTCCTTTTAATCTCAGAATTTTACCGGACTGAATTCCTTCTTCCAGTTTAATTCTCACTTTTCCGTTTATGGCTTCGATATCTTTAGAAATACCTAACACTGCTTCAGCAAAACTAATGTATAAGTCAAAATGTAAATTCTCCCCTTCACGTTTCAAAAATTCGTGCTCGATTTCTTCTATTGCAACAATTAAATCGCCTGGAATACTATTTCCCGGAGCATCATTTCCTTTATTGGAAACTTTTAATTGCATTCCATCAACCACACCAGCAGGTATTTTTATTGAGACCGTTTCATCTTCAAGAATCATTCCCTGAGAATCCGCGTTTGCTGGCTTTTTATCTAAAATCTGTCCTGAACCGTTACAGGTAGGACACGTAGACGCTGATTGCATTCTACCTAAAATCGTATTGGTAACTCGCATTACCTGTCCTTGACCATTACATGTAGAACATGTTTTATAGCTTACTCCAGGGGCCTGAACCTTGCGTTTTACTTTTACTTTTTTCTCCACACCATTGGCAATTTCCTCAAGAGTCAATTTTACTTTGATACGAAGGTTGCTTCCTTTAGCACGACGAACTCCGCCGCCTCCACCGCCTCCGAAACCACCAAAACCGCCTCCGAAAATATCCCCAAACTGACTGAAAATGTCATCCATATTCATTCCGCCGTGACCACCTCCGCCAAAACCTCCCGAACCATCAAAAGCTTGATGTCCATATTGATCGTATTTGGCTTTTTTCTGAGGATCACTTAGTATTTCATATGCCTCGGCCGCTAATTTAAATTTTTCTTCTGCCGATTTGTCTCCAGGATTTTTGTCAGGGTGATGCGCTATCGCTTGTTTCCTATATGCTTTTTTAATTTCGGCAGCATCAGCATTCTTTGAAATGCCTAATATTTCGTAAAAATCTTTTTTCATGTTTCTTTAAATTTGAGGCGTATTGCGTTTTGTTGTTATTATTGACCGATAACAACTTTTGGAAAACGAATGATCTTATCTCCCAATTTATATCCTTTTTCAAGAACATCGACAATTTTACCTTTCATTTTGTCTGATGGTGCAGGAATTTGAGTTATTGCTTCAGCAAAATCTGCATCAAAAGTATCCCCAGCCTTAACCTCAACTTGTTCTAAACCCTTAGAAACCAAGGTGTTTTTTAATTTTTCATGAATAAGTTCTACTCCTTTTAACAGCAGTTCATCTTCAGATTTGCTTATTTCCACAATAGCTCTATCAAAATCATCTAAAACAGGTAACATGGCAAGTAAAACTTCTTGATTTGCAGTTTTAAACAACTCGATACGTTCTTTAGAAGTTCTTCGTTTGTAATTTTCAAATTCAGCAAATAATCTTAAATACTTATCTTTTTCTTTGGCTAAGTCTTGAGTTAATTGCTCTTCAACACTTAATTCTTCAATAATAAGCTGCTCGCCATTCGCATTCTGTTCTAATGTTAGGTCATCTATTTCTTGATCGATTTCTGTATTTTCAGTAGTCATATTACTTGTGTTTTTAAAAAAATTCTTAAACTTCATTTTTTATTCTTTTCTTTGGATTGCAAAAGTACTGCCAAATCTTATAAAATGTCAAATTGTCACCTTACTTTTGAAACACAATTTCATTTTTAGTTAAATCACGACAAAATAATTTTAATGCGTCGACCTGAAAATTTAATATAATTTTAAGACTATCTCGATATAGATTCCATAAATTTGTTAATGTTTTTTTAAAGAAAAACACAAAAGGTTGCCCAAAAAAAATTATTAATTCATATTACCCTATAGTAAAAAAAGCTTCGTTTTACAAAACGAAGCTTTTTTTATGTTTTTTAAAGTGCCTACAAAAGCGCCTTTTTCAGCCCTTCAAAATCGAGTAAAACCTGTTCCCCCGTTATTAAATTTTTAAGTAAAAAAGAATTAGAATCCATTTCTTGTTCCCCTGCAATTACAGCAAAAGGAATTCCTCGTTTATCGGCGTGTTGAAATTGTTTGGCCACCTTTGCATTATCAGGATATAATTCCACCTTTATTCCGGAAGCTCTTAATTTTTGTATGGCTTGCAATCCATAAAATGCTTCAGAGTCACCATAATTAATAAACAACGCTTTGGAAGCTGCCGTCACGGTTTCAGGAAATAAATTCAATTCTTCGACAACCAAATAGATTCGGTCCAATCCAAAAGAAATCCCAACACCACTCATATTTTTAAGTCCAAAAATTCCAGTCAAATCATCATATCTTCCACCGCCGCCAATGGACCCCATGGCAACTGATTTTGGCGGAGCCACTTCAAAAATAGCTCCCGTATAATAATTCAAACCTCTTGCCAGGGTTACATCCAAATCTAAAATGGCAGTATTTAATCCAAGCTTCATTACATTGTCACAAATAAAACGCAACTCTTCCACCCCTTTCATTCCTTCCTGAGATTCAGTAAGCAGGACAGAAAGTTGGTTTATTTTTTCCGAAATGATTCCGGTAAAATTAAATAATGGCTGCACTTTTTCAATAGCTTCTGCAGCAATCCCTTTCTCCAGCATTTCTTTTTTCACCCCGTCCTCACCTATTTTATCGAGTTTGTCCAATGCAACGGTAAAATCTATCAATTTATCTGATGCGCCAATTACTTCAGCAATCCCAGATAAAATTTTTCTGTTATTGATTTTGATGGTTACTCCATTTAACCCTAAAGCAGAAAAAACAGTATCGTATAATTGAACCAACTCCACTTCCTGCCACAAGGATTTAGAACCTACTACATCAGCATCACATTGAAAAAATTCCCTGAAACGTCCTTTCTGTGGACGGTCAGCTCTCCACACAGGCTGGATTTGATATCTTTTGAATGGAAATTCAATTTCGTTTTGGTGCTGTACTACATAACGGGCAAACGGAACAGTTAAATCATAGCGCAAGGCTTTCTCAGAAATACTTGACGTTAATTTAGTACTGTCTTTATTTTCTAAATGAGCGGCATCGGCTTTCGCCAAATAATCTCCGGAATTTAATATTTTAAAAATCAAACGATCGCCTTCTTCCCCATATTTTCCCATTAAGGTTTCGGAATTTTCGAATGAAGGCGTTTCTATAGGCTGAAAACCAAATTTCTCGAAATTACTTTTTATAATCTGAATAATATATTGACGTTTTGCCACCTCAGTTGGGGAAAAATCTCTGGTTCCTTTTGGAATGCTCGGTTTTGATGCCATTGTTGCTTTACGGATTATGAATTACGAATTACCTATTTTAAACAAAACAATCGACTAACAAAATCGCAGATCGCAATTCAAAAATTGTAATTCTTTGCAAATATCTTATTTTTAAAATAAATCCGTTTACAAATTCCCGCAATTTTATTAATAATGACTAGCCCGCATGGAAGCGAAAACAGCGCAGTAAAAAACAACCGCAACTTTCTTCGCTGAAGGAGCTATCAGGGAAAGCTTCCTTTAGGCAATTGAAACCAAATTATTTTACTGACAGTTTGTACTGAAAAGCAGGAAATCGCTACAAGGAAAAAGAGATTGGACTAAATTGGAATTTTAGAAAAGAAAACATGTAACAAAAATTGTATTTTCGTGTCAAACTTGTATGATGCTAAAATTATTCAAAGAAAATATTCGGATTGCATTTGGTTCTATCAGAACACAATTGTTAAGAACCATACTTACGGTGCTGATTATCGCCATCGGGATCACCGCTTTGGTTAGCATATTAACTGTTGTTTCAGCTTTAGAAAACACGATTTCGACTGATTTTGCCTCGATGGGGGCGAATACTTTTAATATTAATCAATATGAAAACGAAGTCCGAAACCGTGGCGGACAGGAACGTGAAATTATAAATCCGATTATTTCCTATCCGGAAGCCGTCGCTTTCAAAAACAAATATAAATATCCTTTTACCGAAACGTCTCTTTCCTTTAAAGCCACATCAATAGCGGAAGTTAAATACGGAGCCATTAAAACTGATCCCGAAAATTCAATTGTAGGCGTTGATGAACATTTCATCACCAATTCCGGCTTAGAAACCAGTTCAGGACGAAATTTTACCGGTTTTGACATCGATAATAATGTCTATGCCTGTATTGTCGGTTCTGATTTTGAAAAAGGATTACTCAAAGACGTTAACCCAATTGACAAAGTGATTTCGATTCGTGGCGCCCGATTTAAGGTTATTGGAGTGCTGAAAGAAAAGGGGAGCACCTTCGGAAACAGTCAGGATTTAAGAGTTTTAATCCCAATTCAAGTAGCTCGTTCTCTTTTTACTGCACCAAATATCAATTATACTATGAGTATTATGGTTTCCAAGAAAGAATTATTGGATCAAGCCATAGATAATGCTACCAGTACCATGCGCAGGGTCCGTAAATTAAGCCCCGTAAAGGACAATAATTTTGGTGTCGTTCGCAGTGATGACTTGATCAACAGAATCCTTGGAATTACTAAATACCTTGGACTTGCATCCTGGCTCATCGGTATTATCACCGTTCTTGGATCTTCTATCGCTTTGATGAATATCATGATTGTTTCCGTGACCGAGCGTACTAGAGAGATCGGCGTTAGAAAAGCATTAGGCGCTAAAAGAACCACGATTGCTTTTCAGTTTTTTATAGAAACCTTACTTATAGGACAATTAGGAGGTCTGACAGGAATTATTTTTGGAATCTTAATTGGATTTGGAATCGCTACGGCAATGACTTTTGTATTTGTAATTCCATGGGGCGCTATCATGGCAGCATTTATAACCAGTTTTATCGTAGCAATAGTTTCCGGTTTATATCCTGCTGTAAAAGCTGCTAAACTGGATCCCATTGAGGCATTGCGATACGAATAGTTTACAGCGGTAAAAGAAGCACTGAATACCTTTTTTTTGATGGCTTACTAATGATGGCTTCGCCGATTCGTACTTTCGGGCCTGGAGACCGATTTTTAATTTCAGAAATTTAACTGCTAAGAACTGCTTTTGTCATCCTGTCATTTCCGTAAATATCCTTGCGCAATTCGATATTTTTGAATTTCAAGTTTGTGAGTAAATCAATCATTTCTTTTCCTAAATACTGATTGATTTCAAAATACAATTGCCCGTTTGGCACAAGATTTTTTTGAGCCAGTTCAGCTATTTTTCTATAAAAAATCAGCGCATCATTATCTTCGACAAAAAGAGCCAAATGCGGTTCATTGTCCAAAACATTTTTCTTAATTTCTTCTTTTTCCAGATTCCGAACATAAGGAGGATTGGAAACAATAATATCAAATTGCTGTTGTAAACCTTTGGCTTCAAGAATGTCTTTCTGTATAAAAGTAACATCAACGGTATTAATTTGGGCATTTTTTTTAGCTATGTCCAACGCATTTTCGGAAACATCAAGGGCATACACTTGGGCATTAGAAATGTTTTTCCCCAATGAAATAGCAATGCAGCCACTTCCGGTTCCAATATCCAGAATTCGTAAGATCTTATTTTTTTCATGGGATGCATTAGATGCTATAATCCAATCCACTAATTCTTCGGTCTCCGGTCTTGGAATCAAAACATTTTCATTTACTTCAAAATCCAACCCATAAAAACTGGTTTTCCCTAATACGTATTGCACTGGAATTTCCTTTTTTAATAGTTCCAAAATACCATTCCAAACCGCAATTTCCTCTTCCGAAAAAACCAAATCAGGATGCAACGCCAAGTCAATTCTTTTCAACTGCTTTTTCTCCTCTAAAATCAGATAGAAAAAACTCTCGGCTTCGCCCGCATCATAAATTGGAGTAAGCGCGTCAATAAATTGAGTTCTGTATTCTTTTATTTTCATTTTATCAGGTAATCGATTCTAATGAATTGTCGCTATCGATTCATCATTCATATTGCTAAACTTATAACTCTTTCAACATCCAAACCGGGCAACTTGTATGACCGGTGCTTCCCATTGGAGAACAGATGTATTCGAAACCTGTTTTTTGGTACAATTTCTGAGCATCATGCATAAACGGCATGGTTTCCAGGTAACATTTTTCGAACCCAAAATCCTTCGCACTTTGCAAACACATCGCCATCATTTTACTACCAATTCCCAAACCTCTGGTTTCTGGTAAAAAGTACATTTTTTGCAATTCACAAATGGTTTCCGTTTCATTTTCAAGTGGAGCTACTCCAGCTGAACCGATGATTTCCCCCTCTTTTTCAACTACATAATAAACAGATTTAGGCTTATTATACTCTTCAAACATAAAATCCAAATAAGGATCTTCATAAGCAGTCCCCACCTTTGGAATGTTCAATTCATCAAAAACCGCTCGTATGAGTTGTGCAACTGCCTGATTGTCTTCTTTTTTTATTTTTCTAATAGTGTAATCTCCCATTTTCTTTCAGAAACTAATTTTATACACAAAAGTAGAAATTGTTTATTGTTATTTTCGATAGTTTCAAAACTAATCCCGAAGTTTCGGGGCTAAACCCAAAAATTACTACTTTTGTAATGTGAAAATACATGAAAAATATATAAAACGATGCATCGAACTAGCCAGAAATGGTTTAGGAACAACCTATCCAAATCCTTTGGTTGGCAGTGTAATTGTTTATCAGGATAAAATCATTGGCGAAGGCTGGCATAAAAAAGCGGGAGAAGCTCACGCCGAAGTTAATGCTGTGGATTCCGTAAAAGATAAAGCGCTATTAAAAAAAGCGACTATTTATGTGAGTTTAGAACCGTGTAGCCATTTTGGAAAAACACCTCCTTGCTGCGATTTAATTATCAAAAATAAAATTCCAAATGTGGTTATCGGAACTATTGATCCAAATATAAAAGTCGCAGGAAACGGAATCAAAAAACTTATTGAAGCCGGAATGCAAGTTACTGTCGGTATTCTTGAAGCGGAATGTCATGAACTGAACAAACGCTTTTTTACCTTCCACGAAAAGAAAAGACCTTATATCATTTTAAAATGGGCCGAAAGTCAGGATGGTTTTATTGCACCTTTAGAAAAAGAGGAGAAAAAACCAGTTTGGATTACCAATGTTTATTCCCGCCAATTAGTACACAAATGGCGAACAGAGGAGCAGGCTATACTGGTGGGAACGCAAACCGCTATTGATGACAATCCAAAACTGAACGCACGGGACTGGAATGGAAACAATCCTATCCGATTGATTTTAGATCAAAATAATCGGATTCCGAAAAACAGTCATCTCTTTAACAATGAGGTTAAAACTATCCTATTTTCAAAATCGCAAACCACAATTGAAAAAGAAAACACTATCTTTGAAGTAATTGATTTTGAACAAAACATAGCAAAACAAATACTGAAAGCATTGTATCAGCATCAGATTCAATCCGTAATTATTGAAGGCGGCCGACAGACACTACAGACTTTTATTGACGTAAATCTTTGGGATGAAGCAAGAATCTTTGTTGGAAACATTCAATTTACTACAGGAACAAAAGCCCCAATACTAGATAAAAAACCGTTTAAAAAATATTCGATAGCCAACGATGAACTTATAATTTCTAGAAACCATGATTAATACCATTATTTTTGATTTTGGGGATATCTTTATCAATCTGAATAAACAAGCCACCATGGATGCCTTATATCAATTAGGCCTGCCGGAGTGGAATGAAGAATTGGACCATTTGAATATTCAGTTTGAAACGGGTCAGATCTCACGTGAAAAATTCCTGCTTGGCATTCAAAAACAGGTGCCCAATGCTTCTATAAACGAAATTTTAGATGCATGGAATGCTATTCTTCTTGATTTCCCATTATACCGATTGGAATTTCTTCAAATGCTTTCCAAAAAATACCGACTCTTTTTATTGTCCAATACTGATTCCATCCATATAGAAACTTTCGAGCAAAAAAATGGAATTTCATTTTACAGTGATTTTTACCAGTGTTTTGAAAAAGTATATTTTTCGTTTGAAGTAGAAATGAGAAAACCCAGCCCTGAAATTTTCAATTATTTGGTAAACAAACATGATTTAGCTCCAAAACGCACTTTATTTATTGACGATAAAAAAGAAAATACAGATGCGGCTCTTGCATTAGGTTTTCAAGTTTGGAATTTACAAGTTGGAAAAGAAGATGTGGTTAATTTATTTGACAAAAAAATAATTTAGAAAGAATACCTTTTTGGAATCTAAAGACACTTACAATACCATTGATTTTCCCTCTTCGGAAGTACTATTTAAAGAAAAAAACAGTAAATTCTTTGGCTATGCTTACCCCATTCATTCTGAAGAGGAAGTAAAACCGTTAATCGAAACTTTACGAAAACAACATCCCAATGCAGGACACTTTTGCTATGCCTATCAAATAGGTGCTGATACCGTTACTTATAGAGCTAATGACGATGGAGAACCCAGCAACACGGCAGGCGTGCCTATTTACGGACAAATTCAGTCGTTTACTGTAACCAATGTATTAATTGTAGTGGTTCGGATTTTTGGAGGCGTAAAGCTAGGTGTCGGCGGATTGATAGCTGCTTATAAGACCACCGCTCAAATGGTTCTTGAAACCTGCGAAATAGTCGAAAAAACTATAAATATTCATTATTCAATTACATTCGACTACAAAAACATGAATAAAGTAATGCGGGTAATTAAGGAGAAAAGAATGGAAATTGTAGCTCAGGAAATGGAAATAAATCAGGATTCCGGACTTCCGATAAGCAAAATAGAAGTAAAAACACGAAAAAAAAATGCCGAAATAATATTCGACACCTTTAATCTAATGTTTGAAATCGATATAAAACGACTCTAATTTCTACTCGAAATTACTGTTTCTATAATTTATTCTATCCTTTTTAACAATTCTAAAATATAATCCGGAGGAGCTGTTGGACGACCCGTTTTTAAGGATACAAAAACCAAAATAAATTGAGCAGTTGTTAATAACTCATCAGACTCATTATAAATAGCACAATCAAATTCAATCTTCACGGAACTCTGACTTTTGAAAGTTGTATGAACGGTAAGCACCTCATCATACCGAGCTGATTTTTTATAATTTATATTCATCGAAACAATTGGCAACCCAATACCGCTTTCTTCCATGGTTTTATACGAAATCCCTTTGTCTCTAAGCCATTCCACCCTTCCTATCTCAAAATAGGGAATGTAATTACCATGATATACAACGCCCATTTGGTCCGTTTCTGAATAACGTACACGAACTTGAATTTGATGATCTTTCATTAATTATGTATTAAAAATTTTAAATTTTAAAAGCTCCTTACAACAATAATTTGTAAAATTATTACCCAATATATTTTTTTTTACAGAAATTTGTTCACATATTTGTTACCCCGAAAAACAATAGAATTTCACTCTTTTTTAAGTAAGATAATAATTACCGAATAAAAATAATTTAACAGAATATATGAACAAAACTGCTCAATCAGTATGGGAAAACTGTTTGTCTTTTATAAAAGACAACATTCAAGATCAAGCCTACAAAACTTGGTTTGAACCAATCAAATCAGTTGAGCTAACCGATAATGCATTATATATTCAAGTTCCAAGTAAATTTTTCTATGAATGGTTAGAAGAACACTATGTAAAATTATTAAAAGTGGCACTTACCAAAGAACTTGGGAAAAACGCAAAGTTACTCTATAAAATCAGAATGGAAAACACTTATGGCAATAAACAACCGTTTACGGAACAATTGCCAAGTGCCAACAGAGTTCCAATGAAGCCTCAAGAAGTTGACGCTCCATTTAAAAACTTAAACCCGGAATTAAAAAATCCGTTTGTAATTCCTGGAATACGTAATTTAAAAATTGAATCTCAACTTAACGCAAATTATAGTTTTGACAATTTCCTTGAAGGAGACTCCAATAGGTTAGCCCGTTCTGCGGGTATGGCTGTTGCCAATAAACCCGGCGGAACTTCATTTAATCCGCTATTGATTTTTGGAGGAGTTGGCCTTGGCAAAACCCACTTGGCGCACGCTATTGGTGTGGAAATAAAAGATAAATATCCTGAAAAAACTGTTTTATACATTTCGGCTGAAATTTTCACCCAACAATATATCGACTCGGTAAAGAAAAACAACCGAAATGATTTCATACACTTCTATCAGTTAATTGATGTTTTGATTATTGATGATGTTCAATTCCTTTCTGGAAAATCAGGAACTCAAGATGTGTTTTTTCATATTTTCAACTATTTGCATCAAAATGGGAAACAGGTAATCTTGACATCAGACAAAGCACCCGTTGACATGCAAGACATTGAACAACGTTTATTATCTCGTTTCAAATGGGGATTGTCTGCAGAATTGCACCAACCGGATTATGAAACCAGAATTTCTATCCTTAAAAACATATTGTATAGAGATGGTGTGGAAATACCTGAAGAAATAATTGAATACGTTGCAAGAAATATCAAATCTAATGTACGAGAATTGGAAGGAGCTATTATTTCCTTGATTGCACAATCGTCTTTTAATAAAAAGGAAGTTACCTTAGAACTTGCTAAAAGTGTTGTTGAAAAATTTGTAAAAAATGTAAAACGGGAAATTTCTATCGATTACATTCAAAAAATTGTTTCCGATTATTTCCAATTGGATTTAGAAACGTTACAATCAAAAACCCGAAAGAGGCATGTTGTACAGGCGAGGCAATTAGCTATGTTTTTTGCAAAAAAATTCACAAAAGCATCTTTGGCCAACATTGGTTCACAAATTGGAGACAGAGATCACGCTACAGTATTACACGCATGCAAAACCGTTGACAATTTAGTTGCTACCGACAAACAATTCAAAAAATTTGTTGAAGATATCAATAAAAAATTAACGCTATAAAAAGCATCATGTCCATAAAAATTTTAATGGTTTGTTTAGGAAATATTTGTCGGTCCCCCTTGGCCGAAGGTATATTAGCATCAAAACTCCCAAAAAATAAATTTACAGTTGATTCGGCAGGAACAGGTTCATGGCATGTTGGTCATTCCCCTGATGATCGTTCCATTGCTGTTGCAAAAAAAAATAAAATAAATATTTCAAATCAAAAAGGACGCCAATTCAGCACCAATGATTTTGATACTTTCGACTATATCTTTGTGATGGATAATGCTAACTATGAGCATGTTATTGAGCTCGCTGAAAACCAGGATCAAAAAGAGAAAGTACACCTTATTTTGAATGAATTATTTCCAAATGAAAATGTAGATGTTCCAGATCCTTTTTTTGGTTTAACCAACGGATTTGAAATAGTTTACAATATGCTTGACGAAGTTTGTGACGCAATTGCTAAAAAATTAATAGCCAAACATCAATAATGGCTCAGTTCTAAAATATATTTTCGGGAATTTATTGTCCCTTTAAATAGCAATCACAGTATTTACAAAAAAGCACAGCATACCATTTACTTTAAAAACATAAAATCAAACTGATGAAATCAATCCCTCTTTTAGGAAAACTCTATTTAATACCAACTACTTTGGGAGATAGCGATCCTATGGATGTCTTGCCACAAACCGTAAAAAGAAGTATTGATTTTATTGATTATTACATTGTTGAAAACGAGAAAACAGCCCGAAAATCCATCAAAGGAGTTAGTCCTGAAAAGAAACAATCGGAGCTAAAACTTTTTGTTTTAAACAAACACACTGAAACTAAAGAGCATTTAGATTTTATCAAACCTTTATTAGAAGGAAAAAATGTAGGATTAATGAGCGAAGCAGGCTGTCCTGGTGTAGCTGATCCTGGCGCAGTAATTGTAAAACTGGCACATGAAAAGGGAATACAGGTGATTCCGCTTGTAGGCCCTTCCTCTATTCTTTTGGCGATGATGGCATCTGGAATGAACGGACAAAGTTTTACATTTAATGGCTATTTACCAATTGAAAAAGGGGAAAAGAAAACGGCTCTGAAAAACCTGGAAAAACTATCTCAGGATAAAAACCAATCGCAAATTTTTATAGAAACACCGTATAGAAATAATAAAATGCTGGAGGATATCTTACAGGCCCTTAATCCCGCCACGTATCTTTGTATAGCAACTGATATTACTTTGCCGACAGAATACATCAAAACTATGCGCGCCTCTGATTGGAAAAAAACATCCGTGGATTTACACAACCGCCCTACTATTTTTATTATTCATAAAATATAGCATCCCAAAATTTCTGATTTAGCATCAGTATACAATACCGTTAGTATTAAATCAAAAACTCCGTGAAAGAGGTGATTTAACAGAATACCTGCAAAAACATTCTTTCTAAACCATGGCTTTAGCTCTTTCTGACGACAGATTACTATAGTGCTCTAAAAATAAAATGTGCCGCATTGAAAGGTCATTAACTATTGCGCAAAAAACATAACAATTCTCCCTTTTTTTTTCGCTATAAATGGATTTTATTGCTAAAGATGGATATAAATCCCTAACGCACATTAACTTTATTTATAGAAAATGTTAACGGCATCACTTTGAAAAAAGTGGTAACTTTACTAGTCCCCAATATAATTTTTTGACCAATATTCAAAAAATATAACCACTGATGTTTTGAATTGTAATGATTCAAATGAAACTAAAATTAATAACAAAAAGGGGGAGAAAATGATAAGCCTTATTAAATTTATTTGAATCATAACTGTTGACTTGAATATAATTTAAAAATTAAATGTCATGAAATCGTTTATTATTGTTGTGCTTTTTTTAAGCATAACCCTTACATCTTATTCGCAGGATATCGATGGAAATATAAAGATGGAGGAATTACCTGGGGTTGTAATTAAAAGCGCCGGAAAAGACTTCTCTATATATTTACCGGATAGAAATCCTGATAAAAATGTAAGAGCTTTAGAAGAAAAATTTATCGCCTATGATCTGGGGAAAGATTATGAAGGATATGAAAACTATTTAGTAATTATGGAAACCAAAAATGGATCACTGAATGCAACTTATAATGAAAATGGAAAATTGGTCCGAGTAGTTGAAAACTACAAAAACGTAAGACTGCCAAGTAGTGTAATTTATTCCGTTTATAAAGCTTTTCCAGGATGGCAAATTGTAAATGACAAATATTTATATTCTCAAAAAGAAGGTGACGTTCTTAAAAAAGAATATAATCTCAGAGTAAAAAAAGACAAAGAAGTTCGCAAATTAGTTGTTAATGCGAATGGGGATATTGTCAAAGGAATGTAATCACAAATAAACATAAATCAAAAGCTATCATTCAGATAGCTTTTTTTTGAAACTTAGACAACGATTTATTTTTGAAATTTTAATCTTAAAAAAGCAAATTTAGGGTTAAACCAGTTATATTTATCAGGTAACAAATGAAATCATTATATGAGTAAATTACCAAATATCGGTACGAGTATTTTTACTGTTATGTCTAAAATGGCAACTGAGTATAACGCTATTAATCTATCGCAAGGTTTTCCAAACTTTTCTGTTGACCATAGATTAACGAACATTGTCGCAAAACTTGCTAAAGAAAATGTTCATCAATACCTGCCCATGTCAGGTTATTCGCCACTACTATCAAAAATAACGGCACTTATCAAAAAATCATACAACAGAACCGTTCAGGCTGATACGGAAATAATAATAACTGCAGGGGCTACCCAAGCCATTTTCACCACAATACTGGCATTAGTAAAAAATAATGATGAAGTTCTTATTTTAGATCCAAGCTACGACTGTTATGAAGCGCCCGTACTATTATGCAACGCCAATCCGATTCGCGTGGCTTTAAACGATGACTACACCCCAAATTGGGAAATTATAGAAAAATCCTGCACGCCAAAAACGAAAATGATCATCATTAATAATCCACATAATCCAACTGGGAAAATTTTAACGAAATCCGATTTTGAATCATTGGAAATCCTATTGGAAAAATATCCCAACCTCCTACTTCTTTCGGATGAAGTGTATGAATACATCACTTTTGAAGAAAAACATATTTCAGCTCATACCAGAACAAAACTACTCCAACGTTGTGTGATGATTTCCTCTTTTGGAAAATCGTTTCATGTTACCGGATGGAAAATTGGTTATCTGGTAGCACCTGAATACTTAACGAAAGAAATTAAAAAAGTCCATCAATTTTTAGTTTTCAGCGTAAACAGTATTTGTCAAGTCGCTATTAGTGACTATTTAGACATTGTTTCTGTAGATGAAATTAGTGAATTTTATCAGCAAAAAAGAGATTATTTCAGACAATTACTAAAAGACAGCCGCTTCAAGCTCCTACCCTGCGAAGGAACTTATTTTCAGGTGGCTTCTTATGCTGCGATTTCAAATGAGAATGATGTTGATTTTTGCAAGCGCCTGATCATTGAACATGGCGTGGCTGCCATTCCGATCTCTACTTTTTATGCCGATGGAAAAGACTTGAAATTAATTCGCTTTTGTTTTGCCAAAGACAATGCAACGCTGGAAGAAGCCGCTAAAAGATTATGCGCCATTTAAAAGGATTGCTTTTATTTTTTTTATTATGCATGCATACTATTTTAATTTTATTATATTTACAATAAAAATAATCAACACATGAGTTATACTGATAAAATGTTGCGTGACGATGCACTAAAAGGCAAAGTGATTGTCGTGACCGGTGGCGGAAGCGGTTTAGGAAAAGCAATGACTAAATATTTCTTGGAATTGGGTGCGCAAGTTGCCATTACATCAAGAGATTTAGAAAAACTAAAAAATACAGCTGCAGAACTGGAAACTGAAACAGGTGGAAAATGCCTGCCGATTCAATGTGATGTGCGTCATTATGAAGAAGTGGAAAACATGCTACTGGAAGTTTTAAATGCTTTTGGCAAAGTGGATGTTTTGCTTAATAATGCTGCGGGAAATTTCATTTCTCCAACCGAAAGATTATCGGCAAACGCTTTTGATACCGTAATTGATATTGTTTTAAAAGGTTCAAAAAACTGCACCCTTGCTTTTGGAAAACACTGGATTGACACCAAACAAAAATCAGCTACAATTTTAAATATCGTAACTACTTATGCGTGGACTGGTTCCGCCTATGTGGTGCCAAGTGCCACTGCAAAAGCGGGAGTTTTGGCTATGACAAGAAGCCTTGCTGTAGAATGGGCTAAATACGGGATTCGTTCCAATGCGATTGCTCCGGGGCCCTTCCCAACGAAAGGCGCCTGGGACAGATTATTGCCAGGAGATTTAGCCGAAAAATTTGATATGGCAAAAAAAGTACCGTTAAAACGTGTTGGAGATCATCAGGAATTAGCCAATTTAGCGGCTTATTTAGTATCTGATTTTTCAGCGTACGTAAATGGTGAAGTAGTTGTTATTGATGGTGGTGAATGGCTGAAAGGCGCCGGACAATTCAACATTCTGGAAGCTATACCCGAAGAACTTTGGGATCAGTTGGAAATGATGATCAAAGCAAAGAAGAATAAATAAGCTTATAAACAAAAAAAGAGAGTTTAAAAATGGCTCTCTTTTTTGTTTCTGCTTTTATTATTTTCCAAGGCAGCCAAAATTTCACTTTTCAGCAAACCACTTCCTCCGCCATAATGCTGCACAATAATTATATTTGGATTCTGTTTTTTGAAAAAAGCACACAAATTGGTTTCGCTTTCTTTATCAATCCCCGAACCCAATAAAACTATTGAAAACTCTTTTTGACTAAAAATTCCCTTTGCCTCTTCATCATTCATAACACCTACTCCACTCCAATCTTCGTTAGAATTAATGAGTCGGACAACAATTGCCAGAATATCGATATGTCGGCCTACGTAAAGAATATTGGTGGTTTCCATCATTCAACTTTTATAAAGTACAAACCTCAAAGATTACTATTCCTTTGAGGCTATACCTTTCGTTCCTGTGAAAATTATAATTTTATAAATTGCAATTCAATATTCAATCGAACATCTTCACCCACTAAAACTCCTCCAGTTTCCAGAGCTGAATTCCAATTCAATCCCCAGTCTTTTCTGTTAATTTTTCCTTCCAATGAAAAAGCCAATTTTGTATTTCCCCATGGATCTTTCATTAATCCACTAAATTCTGCCGCCAGTTTCACTGACTTTGTAACGCCGTGCATGGTTAAATCTCCAACCAATTCATATTCACCCTCATTAATTTTAGTAAATGAAATCGCTGTGAATTTGATTTCTGGAAACTGCGCTGCATCAAAAAAGTCAGGACTTAACAAATGGGTATCCCGATCAGTATTTCCGGTAGATATGGAATCGATTGCTCCGGTAAATTCAATTTTTGCGTTTTCAAAATCCGTATCTTCTGATTCAATTGAAGCGTCAAATTTTGAAAACTTCCCTGAAATAGTAGTAAACATCATGTGTTTTACTTTAAAACCAATTTCTGAATGTGTTGGGTCTATTGCCCATTTTGTTGTTGCCATAGTTTTGTATTTATTATTAGTAAGCGCTGTTATTTAGTATTATTTATTGCTGTTATTTATTTATCTGATTACAATTTCATTGGTACTTCCATCAAAAGGATTTCGGCATCAGCAGAATTTGCAGTGATTGTAATTGTATCGGTATCCCAAATTCCTAATCCGTCGCGTTCATTCAATCCAATATTTCCTATCGTAAAATCACCTTTCAAAACAAAAGCATAAATTCCGTTTCCTGGTTTTTTCAATTGATAAGAGGTAGAAAAACCAGTGTCAAATTTCCCGATATGAAACCAGGCATCCTGATGAATCCAAACCCCCTCATCTTCTGGATTTGGCGATAAAATTTGTTGCAATTTATTGTGACGGTCCTTCAGGTCCAAAGTAACTTGATCGTAGCGAGGTGTCACATTTTTTTGATTCGGATAAATCCAAATCTGTAAAAACTTAACCAGCTGGTCTTTATTCTTATTGTATTCGCTGTGAAAAATACCGGTACCGGCACTCATTACCTGAATATCTCCTTCTTTGATTACCGTAGTATTTCCCATACTGTCCTGGTGCTCTAAATCACCTTCAAGAGGAATGGAAATAATCTCCATGTTGTCATGCGGATGTTTCCCAAAACCCATCCCCTGATTCACTCTGTCATCGTTCAGAACCCTTAAAACACCAAAATTCATGCGCTCCGGATTCTGATAATTAGCAAAGCTAAAAGTGTGATAGGATTCTAACCAGCCGTGGTTTGCATGACCTCGGGTATCGGCTTTGTGCAAAATGTAATTGGTAATTACTTCTTCTTTTGTATTATTTTTATTTTCCATTGTCTTGTTCTTTATTATTATGATACAAAGTTGCGTCAAAAAAAGAGCGCATGCATTGAACTAGGACAAGAAATGAAAAATAACGAGAATTTACTGTTTGGCGATTTTGGTTCTTACTTTACTCAAAAACTCTGCAGAAATACCAAGATAGGAAGCAATATAATGCTGGGCAACACGTTGTGACAGTGTAGGATAATGCTCGAGAAACTCCAAATATTTCTCGGTCGCCGTTTTAGAAATAGTATTAAACAAGCGCTCTTGAGTAACTGCGAGATTGCGCTGCATCAATATTCTGAAAGCTCTTTCAAACTTTGGCGCTTTGACAAATAAAGCTTCTTTTGTTTCAGGACTGAACATAAAAAATTCACAATCTTCCAATGTTTCAATAAACACCCGACTCGGCTTATCTTCGTAAATACTAAAAGAAATATCACTTACCCACGCATTTTCGATAGCAAACTGAAGAATAACTTCAAAACCATTGGCATCAATATAATATTTCCTGACACAGCCTTTGATAACAAATGCTTCAAAGTTGCACATTTCACCTTCATGAAGCAGAATTGTTTTTTTAGGAACGGTTTTATATTCCAGTAAAGAATTGAAAATTTCCATTTCTTCTGGTTCAAAAGTCACATAACGACTGATATTTCTATTGATTTGTGAATACAAAGTGCTACTGTTTTTAGAAAACTAAAGGTAGAAAAAAATGCTAATTAACTACGCCCAATAAATATATTAATTAGCAACATTTCCTCTAAAAATAAAAACCACTCGCAATTAAATTCCTATTTTTGCTATGATAAATAAATAATACATCTTTTATGCTCATTATAGGAATTGCTGGTGGAACAGGAAGCGGAAAAACAACCGTAGTTCATCAAATTATGAATGAATTACCCGAAACAGAAGTAGGTATTATTTCACAAGACTCATATTATAAAGAAAATCACGGGCTGTCATTCGATGAAAGATCACTCATCAATTTTGATCATCCCCGCGCTATTGATTTTCAATTATTGGTCGCTCATCTGAAAGAGCTAAAAGAGGGAAAGAACATCAATCAGCCAGTATACTCCTTTGTAACGCACAACAGGACCGATGATACCGTTTTTACACATCCTAGAAAAGTGATGATTGTAGAAGGTATTTTAATTTTGGCAAATCCAGAATTAAGGGAATTATTTGATGTAAAAATATATGTTCATGCTGACTCTGACGAAAGATTAATCCGTCGTATGAAGCGTGATATTGCAGAACGAGGTCGCGACATGCACGAAGTTATCAATCGATACCAAACAACATTAAAACCGATGCATGAGCAATTTATAGAACCTACAAAAGCATTTGCCGACATCATAATACCAAATGACAAATACAATACCGTAGCCATAGACGTAGTTCGAGCGGTAATAAATCAAAAAATTCTGTAATTTAGCTGTACTTTTAAGCTATTAATTAGTAGCAGCTATTTCCCGCTTCACGCTTCAATATTTTTATTTTTGGCATCAAAAATAAAAGGATTACGTTGCAATCGGGACTAAAAAAATAAAAATGATAAATCCGTATAAAGATAAATCCTGGTTTAAATTTTTGAGTAACAAATACGTTTGGGTCTTGTTGTTTTTTGCTACTTGGATGATTTTTCTGGATAACTATTCCTATTTTGACCACCGCTTCCTGGACAAACAAATTGACGAACTGGAAGACAATAAAAAATATTATCAGGAAGAAATAAAAAAAGATCAGCAGAACATCAAAGAATTAAAAAATTCAGAACAAATAGAAAAATACGCCCGCGAGAAATACTATATGAAAAAAGATAGTGAAGATATTTATATCATTGAATTCGAAGGCGACACCATTGAAAAAAAAATAAATAATTAAAAATTTTAATTATTCAAAACCATAAAATAATCAACAAACAAAATGGCTGCAAACCTTTTCGATGATTTCAATCCCATTTCCTCCAAACAATGGAAACAAAAAATTCAATTTGAACTCAATGGAGCTGATTATAATGAAACTTTAGTTTGGAATTCCCCGGAAGACATTCAGGTAAAACCGTTTTACCACAAAGATGAATTCACAAAAGCTTTTTCAGTTACTACGAAAGCCACCCAATTCAAAATTTGTCAAAACATATTTGTTTATGATTTTGAGAAATCAATAGAAAGAGCACTGGATTCATTAAATCGGGGTGCAGACAGTCTTCGCTTTACAATAGAAAACGAATCCATTGATATCACAAAATTACTGGAGCAATTACCTTTAGAAAAAGTTAGTGTTTACTTCCATTTGAGCTTCATATCAATCGATTTCGTTAAAAAGATTGATACCTTTGCAAAGAAAAACAACACGACAATTTTCTGCAATCTGGATCCAATTGGACAATTAGCCAAAGACGGGAACTGGTTTGCCACTAAAGAAAAAAATAATTTTGAAACGCTCAATTTACTTTCTAAAGAAATAGCAGCTGTATCTTTAGTAAGCATCAATAGTGCATTGTATCAAAATGCAGGCGCTAACATGGTACAACAAATCGCCTATAGTTTAGGACATGCCAATGAATACTTAAACCGAATTGATTGCATAAACCAGCCTATCGTTTTTGAAGTTGCTGTTGGGACAAATTACTTTTTTGAGATTGCAAAACTGCGCGCATTGCGATTGCTTTTTAATTTGATTTCCAAAGAATACAGCCACAATCTGGATTGCAACATCATTGTTTCCCCTACGAAACGCAACAAAACATTATATGATTACAACGTCAATATGTTGCGCACCACAACGGAATGTATGTCGGCTATTATTGGCGGAGCTGATGCTATTGCTAATTTAGCTTACGATGCATTATATCACAAAGACAATGAATTTGGAGATCGAATAGCGAGAAATCAATTATTGATTCTCAAAAACGAAAGTTATTTTGACAAAGTAAATAATCCGGCTGATGGTAGTTATTATATAGAAAACCTTACCAATCAATTAGCCGAAAAATCTTTGGCTTTATTCAAGGATATAGAGTCCAACGGAGGTTTTCTGAAACAACTTAATGACGGAATTATCAAAAGAAAAATTCAGGAAAGTGCTGCTACGGCTCAAGAATTATTTGACAATGGCAAAGAAATTTTACTTGGAACAAACAAACATCCCAACAAAGAGGATAAAATGAAACACGATTTGGAACTGTTTCCTTTTGTAAAAGTCAAACCGAGAAAAACATTAATTACGCCAATAATCGAAAAACGACTGGCAGAAAAAATAGAACAGGAAAGACTGGAGAAAGAACACTGAGAATTTCGCTTTACGTTAAAAAATAGTTACAAAATAGTATAATTCATTGCTAAAAAATGAAAAGAAAAGAGCTTCAGCATATTCAATTAGAAAGTCAAAAGTCGAAAGTCGAAAGTGACAATTTATGGACTGACACCTTTCTCACGGCCGAAGGAATTGAACTAAAATCAACCTATTCGGAACAAGACATTGAAAACCTCAAACATCTTGATTTCGGAGCTGGTTTTGCACCAAATTTACGCGGACCATACGCTACGATGTATGTTCGCAGACCTTGGACCGTGCGCCAATATGCAGGATTTTCCACTGCAGAAGAAAGCAATGCTTTTTATAGAAGAAATCTGGCCGCCGGTCAAAAGGGACTTTCTATAGCGTTTGATTTGCCTACCCATCGCGGTTATGATTCGGATCATGAACGTGTAGTGGGTGATGTAGGAAAAGCGGGAGTTGCAATTGATTCGGTGGAAGATATGAAAGTATTATTCGACCAAATTCCACTGGATGAGATGTCGGTTTCCATGACCATGAATGGTGCCGTTTTACCCATTATGGCTTTCTATATTGTGGCTGCGGAAGAACAAGGCGTCAAACCCGAATTACTTTCAGGAACCATACAAAATGACATTCTGAAAGAATTTATGGTGCGCAACACCTATATTTATCCTCCGACTCCTTCTATGAAAATCATTGCCGATATTTTTGAATTCACCAGTAAAAAAATGCCAAAATTCAATTCGATTTCCATTTCTGGTTATCACATGCAGGAAGCGGGAGCCACTGCTGATATCGAGTTAGCTTACACGCTGGCCGACGGATTGGAATACATTAGAACGGGATTGGCAACGGGAATGAAAATTGATGAATTCGCTCCAAGATTATCATTTTTCTGGGCCATTGGGATGAACCATTTCATGGAAATCGCCAAAATGCGTGCGGGAAGAATGATCTGGGCAAAACTGGTAAAACAATTCGAACCAAAAGACGATAAATCATTAGCGTTGCGAACCCATTGTCAAACTTCTGGCTGGAGTTTAACGGAGCAAGATCCTTTCAACAATGTGGCTCGAACGTGTATTGAAGCGGCAGCAGCCGTCTTTGGAGGAACCCAATCTTTACATACAAATGCATTAGATGAAGCCATAGCGTTGCCAACGGACTTCTCGGCAAGAATTGCCAGAAACACGCAACTCTATTTACAAGAAGAAACTAAAATCACGAAAACCGTAGATCCCTGGGCAGGTAGTTATTATGTGGAAAGCCTAACCAATGAAATCGCCGAAAATGCATGGAAACTCATTGCAGAGGTGGAAGAACTGGGCGGAATGACCAAAGCCATCGAATCCGGAATTCCAAAACTTCGAATCGAGGAGGCGGCGGCCAGAAAACAAGCAAGAATAGATAGCGGCCAGGATATCATTGTGGGTGTAAATCAATACCGATTAGCAAAAGAAGATCCTTTACAGATTCTGGATGTGGACAACCAAATGGTCCGCAAACAACAACTGGAACAACTAGACCGAATTAAAGCGACCCGAGATACCGAAAAAGTACAAAACTCCCTAAAAAAATTAATCTTTTGCGCTCAGACAGGTGAAGGCAATTTATTGGAAATTGCCGTTGAAGCTGCCAGAAACCGAACCACTTTAGGAGAGATTAGCGATGCGCTTGAGACGGTTTTTGGAAGATACAAAGCACAAATTAAATCCTTTAGCGGCGTGTATAGTAAAGAAATAAAAGACGACAAAAGTTTTGAAAAAGCAAAACAAATGGCTGATGCCTTCGCTAAAAAAGAAGGACGTCGCCCTCGAATTATGATTGCCAAAATGGGGCAGGACGGACATGATCGCGGAGCAAAAGTTGTTGCTACCGGCTACGCCGATGTAGGTTTTGATGTTGACATTGGCCCACTTTTTCAAACCCCTGCCGAAGCTGCAAAACAAGCCATAGAAAACGACGTGCATATTTTGGGTGTTTCTTCTCTTGCAGCCGGACATAAAACCCTTGTCCCACAAGTAATTTCTGCACTTAAAAAATACGGCCGGGAAGATATCATGGTGGTCGTAGGTGGGGTAATTCCTGCCCAGGATTATCAGTTTTTATTTGATGCCGGTGCAGTTGCTATTTTTGGCCCTGGTACAAAAATTAGTGAAGCAGCGATCAAGATACTGGAAATTTTAATGGACAGTTTCGAGTAAAGAAAAACCTTTGTACTACTAATTTTAAAAAACATCAATCATAAGATTGGTGTTTTTTTTGAGCCATTTTTAATCCAAATTAGGAGTAGGTATTCCTATTAAAAAAAAAGCCTTTTACAGTAGTTAATTTTAACATAACATACAGGAAAAATTAACTTAAAAGGCTGAATAAATATGTTAATTTTACTGTAGACAAGATAATTTTCAAAATAATAGTTTAAAATAATTTTTTATTTAAAATATTGATATATAGCTAATTAAAATAATTAATAAGAAAAAGAAAACAGTAAACTTTAGCATTTATTTGTTCAATAAAATTTAACTTATTTAATATTAATTTAAAACCAAATATCATGAAATCATTAATTATTACTTTATTGTTTTTAGGTTTATGCGTACCATCTTATTCACAAGATCAGAAGAAAGATACCGTTCAGGGAAAGATGAAAATCACAGAATTGCCGCCAGTTGTAATCAAAAAAGCGGGGAAAGATTTCTCAGTCTATCTTCCGGATAATAACCCGGATCAAGGTGTCAAAGCTGTAGAAGAAAAATTCATCGCTTATGACCTTGGAAAAGACTATGAAGGGTTTGAAGAATATCTCTTGGTTATGAGTACCAAAAAAGGGACCTTATCTGCAACTTACGATGAGAATGGAAAATTAATGCGTGTAGTTGAAGAGTATAAAAATGTAAAACTTCCCAGTGAGGTAATTTATTCTATTTACAGAGCTTATCCAGGATGGGCTATTGTAAACGATCAATTTCTTTATACACAAAAGGAAGGGGATGTTGTTAAGAAACAGTATAACGTTAAGATTAAAAAAGACAAGGAAATCGTTAAATTGGTAGTTCGTCCCGATGGCGAAATTATAAAAATGAAATAATACTACTTTGAATACTAAATAAAGGAGGCTGCCAAAAAAAATATTGGCAGCCTCCTTGTTTGAATAAAGCAAATTTATATGTTTTTTATGTTTGCATTACTATCTGCAACAATAAACGAAGTATCATAACCCCCAAAGGATTTCATGTAACTTCGTATGGAAGTGCCATAAGCATCCCGGAAATATCTCTTCCCTTTATTTTTCAAATATTTTCTTACTGAACCTGCACCTCCAAGATGTGCAGCAGCCAATATTCCAGATTCCGTTATGTAGATTCCATTCATTATCGTGCCTTCGTATTTTTCAATTTCCTTTTTTAGCTCCCATTTGTTTTTTGCCAAAAGAGCAATAAATGCTTTTTCCTGCATTTCAGGACTATTCAAAAAAGCTGCACTATTGTGTATACCGATTGTTTTTAGTGTTTCAATACCAAACTGGTACTTACCTAAATATCCAAGTGAATTAATTTTTTTGTATTTGCTTTCAGATTCTCTGTATCCGATCGCTTCTTTGAAGCCAATAAAAAAATTTCCGGTAAAAGGGATATTCAAATTGGTGTAATCTTCTTGTTTTTCAGATGGAAATAAGTAGTGTGATCCATCTTCTTCATGTACTAGAAACCAAGAGTTGGTGTCTAAATTAAAGGGTTTAAAACCCGAGCTCAAAAAGGCAACAATAATTGCCAAACCTGCATAAAAATACCATTTCTTTATCATAAATTGTTTTTCTTCAAAACGCTGTCCCGTTAAGAAATTTCTACGTGCAAATATACGTAAAAAATAATAGTGCTGATAATCAATGAGTTAAAGTTTGCTAAAAATAGATTAAGTGTAATTTAACATCGTTGAAGTGCACCATTTCAATCGTTGGAGCTGGAATTTTCACTGTATTTAAAACTGAAAAAAGAGTCTTTAGAAAGTGTGATTTGGTATTAATTTTAGTCAGATCAACATCAAAACTCAAGTAAAATTGTCTGTATCGCTGTGTATTCAGGGTCGAAAATTGTGCCTCATTTGGTCTGTTTCCCCTAATCATTCCTTCGGCTCCGTAACCCAATGCAAGATTCAGCCATACCGGTATTTTTGAGTCTTTAGCAAAGGAATGTAAATTGATCGAAAGCCAATAGGTTTGTCCGTTATAATCTTTTAGCATTTGTTCTGTAAATGAACTACCTAAAACTTCTGGTCTCTGATTCGCATATTGGGTGGTATGAAAAGAAAATTTGGGAGTTATGCGCTGTTCTTTCCACAGCAATTCTTGCGAAACATATAAAGCCGTTCCCGAAGCATTTGCGATTATGTCGCCCGATGAGGCACCCCATTGAGAAGAATACCCATCCATAACCTCAACAGCCGTCAAAAAAGCAAATCCCAACCCGGCTCCGTAAACCAGCTGGTTCTTTTTACCGGCTCCGGCCCATTGCAACATTTCAGCACCAAACCTGCCTAAATGGTATGAAGAAAAAGAATGTCCCAATTTATCCATTTGAAGCCATTCCGAATTATCATTTATAAAATGAAAATCAGACCTGGGATAATCGGCGTACCAAAGCTGGTTTAAGCCTGCCAAAATCACCGAAGCCAATACGGCCTCAGAAAGCACCACGGTTTGTTGTCTTTTCTTATTTAAAGAATCCGATGGAGTAAGGAAAGTATTTGTATTTTGAGAAAAACCTATTTGACACTCAGTCAAAATCAAGAATAAAAAAAACAGTTTGATAAATTTCAAAACTATCTTTTTACACCTTGGCTGTTTATCCAATCGGAATATTTTTTCGCATTTTTATTATGTTCTTCCAAAGTAGCCGCAAATTCATGGTATCCAAAACGATCTACACTGGCACAGAAATAGATAAAATTGTTTTTTTCCGGATTTAAAACCGCTTCCAAGGCTGTAATATCGGGCATAGCGATAGGCCCGGGAGGAAGTCCGATATTTACATACGTATTGTAAGGGGAAGACATGGTTAAGTCATTGTAAAAAACCCTTTTTATAACCTGATCAAAATCATTTGATTTCTTTTTTATCGCATAGATAACTGTTGGATCAGCCTGCAATGGCATTTGTGCTCTCAAACGATTCAAATAAACGCCGGCAATTCTGGGTCTCTCGTCTTTTTTTACTGATTCTTTATGTACTATCGAAGCCAGAATAGTGGCCTCAATTGGAGTTAATCCTTGTTTAGCGGCCTTGGCAATACGTTCCTTGTTCCAAAAATTTCTATATTCTTTAATCATTTTGTCCCGGAATTTTTCAGCCGAGGTATTCCAATAAATTTCATACGTATTAGGAATGAACATCGCCAAAACATTTTCTTCGGTAAAACCATTTTCTTTCAAAAAAACAGAATCTTTAAATGTAGCCAGCAATGACAAACTGTCGGCTTCAATTTGAGATCCCACGCGTCCGGCAAAATTCTCCAAACGTTCCTGATTATTGAAAGCTAAATTTACCGGTAAATTGATTCTCATAGCTTTCACCAATTCATAACTATTCATTCCTTTTGTGAATAAGAAACGACCTGGTTTCACATTTTCCGGATAATCTCTTTTATTGGCAACCGTTTCAAAACGGTCCATATTTTCGATATAAGGAGCGATTATTTTTTTGACATCTTCGTACTTAGAGTCTGTTGGAATATAAACGTAAACCTCTTTATCTGCAAACTTCGTATTCGCTGAAAAAATTTGACGCAACAAAATAAATCCGTAAACTAGTAATACGGATATTAATGCAACAGACAGGATAGTTATAATTTTCTTTAAATTCAAAATAGTATTGTTTTTTAAAATTGCCGCGCCAGTTCGCTGACGCTCGTGTGATTATTAATTAATTGAAAAATAGCTTCGTCTTTATAAATCCCGTTAACTAAATTCCAATCTTTTTTTATGCCGATAGTTTGAAAACCAAATTTAGTAAAAAGAGCGGTACTTGCTACATTTTCAATGCCAATATTTGCATATAATTGATGCAGGTTAAGATGATGAAAAGCATAATGAATTAACAATTCCAATGCTTCAGAACCAATATTCCGATTTCTGTTTTCATGGCCTTGAATCACAATCCCCACTCCTGCCCTATTATTCTTTGGATCGAAATCAAATAAATCAATTAATCCCAAAGCCGGAAAATCCTGATCCTGACAAATGGCCAATCGCAATTGCTTGGCTTCATAAATATCCTGATGTGCATTTTCCAGATATTGTTTTACCAAAAAACGACTGTAAGGCGTGTGCGTATTGCTCACTTCCCAAATGCTTTGGTCATTCTCTATAGCATAGACAAACTCCAAATCATTGGGTTCCAATGCCCGGATGTATATAGTATCACCTTTTAATGTTATCATTTTGGGAATTAGATTCTTGGTTTCGGGTTCTTGTTATATCTCGATAGTACCCTTAAATACAAATTCAGCAGGTCCTTTCAAGAAAACATTGGTAAACTGCCCTTCTTTTTTATCAAAGGAAACCACTAATTTTCCTCCTTCAACATTCAAATCTATTGAGTTCGCTTTCGTTTCCCCTAAGGCATTCATCGCTATTGCTACGGCAGTTGCTCCTGTTCCGCAAGCTAATGTTTCATCTTCAACTCCTCTTTCGTATGTTCGCAATGAAAAAGTAGTTTCATCTATTTTTTTTACAAAATTAATATTACTTCCCTGTTTCCCATACAATTCACCGTATCGAATGCTCGCTCCGTTTTCTTTGACATTATAGTGTTCTAAATCATCTACCAATTGTATATGATGCGGAGAACCAGTATTCATAAAAACATATTCCGGCGTTATTTTCACCTCTTCGACATCTATCATTTGTAAAGAGACTATTCCATTGTCGGCAACTGAAGCATGATGCAGACCATCTGTTGCTATAAAAGTAGTGTCGTCTTCAATAACGTTTAGCTTTTTGGCGAAAGCCACTAAACATCTTCCACCATTCCCACACATGGAACTTTGATTTCCATCTGAGTTGTAATAGACCATTTTGAAATCGGCTTCAATGTCATTTTCTAATAAAATAAGCCCGTCTGCACCTATCCCAAAACGTCTGTCGCATAAGTGGGCTATAAGCTGAACATCATCTTTTGGAAAAATTCCCTGACGGTTATCAATCATCACGAAATCATTTCCTGTTCCTTGGTATTTATAAAATTCTATTTGCATTTTCTTTGAATTGAGATATACAAAAGTACGAACTATTAATGAAATGTTAATCATTGTTAAAGGGCGCGTTAAACTGTTTTATAAAAAAAAATTTAATGCTATTTTTACCTTAAAATAATTTAAAAATGAAATCTAATATGAAACGATTTTCAACACTGTTTTCAATATCATTACTGAGCGGAGCCGTGACGTTAGGCTCTTATAAATTATTATTTGACACTGATGGTTATTTTTCGGGTAACAAAAACCCACTCGTAACGGTAGCGTCAGATTCGTATGGAAAACGCGTCGGATTATCAGCTGAAAATGTTGATTTTACCGAAGCTGCCGACAAAACAATTCATACGGTAGTTCACGTAAAAAATGTATCGCGCAAAACGGTCACCAACCCAATGCTTGAATATTTCTACGGCTACGGCGGGCAGCAGCAACAAGAACAGGTAGGAACGGGTTCAGGTGTAATTATTTCTGAAGATGGTTATATTGTAACGAATAATCATGTAATAAAAGATGCTTCGGAAATTGAAATCACCTTAAACAACAAAAAATCATACAAAGCCAAACTCGTTGGAACCGATTCCAAAATGGACATTGCATTGGTAAAAATTGATGCTGATGAGAAATTACCCTATACTGTTTTTGCCAATTCTGATTCGGTCAAAATTGGAGAATGGGTTTTGGCGGTAGGAAATCCCTATAACCTGACCTCTACAGTAACGGCAGGAATTGTCTCGGCAAAAGCCAGAAATCTGGACACCAGCGGCATTCAGTCTTTCATACAAACAGATGCAGCCGTAAATCCCGGAAATAGTGGTGGTGCCTTGGTAAACACCCGTGGGGAATTAATTGGTATCAACACGATGATTTCATCCATGACTGGTTCTTATGTTGGTTATTCTTTCGCCGTTCCGTCAAATATCGCCCGAAAAATAATCGAAGATATCATGGAATTCGGTAATGTCCAAAGAGGAATTCTTGGAGTTGAAGGTGGAGAATTAAACGGAACTGCTTCTAAAGAATTAGGGATTTCCCAAACACAGGGATTTTACATCAGCAAGGTCACTAAAAATTCTGGTGCCGAAAAATCAGGTCTTCAAAAAGGGGACATCATCGTAAAATTGGACGACCAAAATGTGGCTACCTATGCTGATTTATCTGGTTATATAAACACGAAAAGACCTAATGACAAGATTCAGGTAACTTACATTCGTGACGGAAAAAATAGAATTATCCCTGTATTTTTGAGTAAAAACGAATTTTTCAGTACCGAATTTAAAGGCCTGGAATTGGAAAACTTAGATGCTTCAGACAAAAAGAAATTCAATCTGGGCTATGGTGTTAAAATTAGATCCATTACCAATGACAACCTAAAACAATATGAAGAAGAGCTCAAGGGGAATATTATCCTGAGTATTGACAATCTAAAAGCAACAGATATAGAAACGGTATCTAAACTTTTAGGTAAAAAGGACGAAAGCCAAAGTATCCGAATTGAAATGATTAATAAAAACGGAGAAATTATAAAAATTATCATCTAATACTTATGCTGTCAAAATGAAAGCCACCTTGCAAACCAAGGTGGCTTTTTTATTTTAAAAATAAATCATAAAATAGCTTACGAAATCGATTGAAATAGGTACTTTTGCGCAAATTTTAAAAAAAGCATTTCATTTATTTCATAAATTTTCAACATGAGTATTACATACGAGAAAGAAGTTTCTTTTCAAGCCGACAGGAGACGTGCAGGAGTAGAATTGATCAAAATCATTAGTGATCTGTGGTATGACAAATCAATTGAAATGGTCTTATTTAGAAATCAATTAATTGACCGAAACGTTAGCGAAATCATCAACCTGCATGATTATGCAGGCGAATTTGTGGGGAAACCAATTTCTGTATTTGACTCGGTAGAAATAGCCAGAGTTGTTTTAGAATTGGATTTACCTCCTTCAAAATTGGACATTGGTAAACTTACTTATGAATATCGTTTAGAAGATGAAAAATATCCTGACACGAGGCATTTTGTACTAGCCAAATTAAAAGACGCCAAAAAATATGAAGAAATACAACCTAAAGATGTAGTGTTATATGGCTTTGGCAGAATTGGAAGATTACTAGCCCGTGAATTGCTTTCAAAAACCGGAAAAGGAAACCAATTGCGATTGAGAGCCATTGTAACTCGTGATAGAAACGACGCGACTTCTTTAGAAAAAAGAGCTTCATTATTGCGTTATGATTCTATTCACGGCGATTTTCAGGGTTCAGTTGTTGCTGACACTAAAAATAATACTTTGATAATTAATGGAACAACCGTTCACATCATCACGGCAAATGCGCCTGAAAAAATTGATTATACGCGCTATGGTATTAACAATGCTTTGGTTATTGATAATACCGGTGCTTTCACAGATCATGAAGCTTTGAGCAGGCATTTAGTTTCAAAAGGAACTGATAAAGTCTTGCTTACTGCTCCAGGAAAAGGAGTTCCAAATATTGTTCACGGTGTAAATCAAAATGAATACAATCCAGATGAAACAAACATTTTTTCGGCTGCGTCGTGCACAACCAATGCAATAACACCGATCCTGAAAGTTGTAGAAGACACTTTGGGAGTTGTAAAGGGACATTTAGAAACCATACACGCCTATACCAACGATCAGAACTTGGTTGACAACATGCATAAAAAATACCGTCGCGGCAGAGCTGCTGCCCTGAATATGGTAATTACCGAAACAGGTGCAGGAAGTGCCGTTGCAAAGGCATTACCGTCTCTTGAGGGAAAATTAACTTCTAACGCTATAAGAGTACCGGTCCCTAATGGCTCCCTGGTAATTCTTAATCTTGAAGTTAGCAGAGTAACTTCACTTGCGGAAATTAATGCTATTATGAAAAAATATGCTTTGGAGGGCGAACTGGTAGAACAGATTAAATATTCGTTGAATAACGAGTTAGTTTCTTCAGATATTGTGGGTACTTCGGCACCATCGATTTATGACAGCAGCGCAACGATTGTTTCCAATGACGGAAAAAATATAGTGCTATACATTTGGTACGACAACGAATATGGCTACAGCCACCAAGTCATCCGATTGGCAAAATATATTGCTAAAGTAAGACGTTTTACCTACTACTAGCATTTAGATTACAGGTTGTGCGTTGCCGTTTTTTAGTTTTAGTTTTAGTTTTAATTTTTTTTATATAAAGCAACCCAACCTGAATTAAATAGAAAATCCGTTTCATCATGAAGCGGATTTTTTTTTGTTTTTGGAATATCGAACAAGCGTATCACTTAAATCGGTAAAACGGTCGTACTCTTCACTTCCGAAATAATAAAAAAGCTGTTAATCAAAGAAACCTCGGGTAAAACGGATAATTTCTTCTGATGAAAATAATGGTAACTTTCCATATCCGGCAATACGATTTTCAACATATAATCAAAATTTCCAGAAACAAAATTACATTCCACCACTTCTGGCATATTTAGAATCGCCTGATTAAATCCTTCTGAAATATCATAATTCTGTTTTACGAGCGTCACCTGGCAATAAACCGTCAGATTTTTACCTAGTTTTTTTTTATTCAAAATAGAAACATACTTCTCAATAATCCCTTCTTTTTCCAGGCGCTTTACCCTGTCATGGACCGGTGTCAGCGACAGGCTTATTTGATTGGCAATATCTTTCAAGGTCAAATGCGCATCTTCCTGAAGAAGACGTAAGATTTTTTTGTCAGTTTCGTCCAGTATCATAGTTAAAAAATTGATTGTAGCTTCTTTTTTATTTAAAAAAAGCAGTTTTTTTTTCTTTTTAGAAATATAAAAAAAGGCTTTTAAAGAAATATTTTATGCTAAATTACTAAATAAAATGAATATTTTCTTAATTTAACACCATATAGCAATAATATTTTCTTTATATAGTATGTTTGTAATGCAATTATACTCAAACATTTAAACACATCACTATGATAATCGGAATTCCTAAAGAAATCAAAAACAACGAAAATCGTGTTGCACTTACACCAGCAGGTGTTGCCGAATTCAAAAAACAAGGCCATATCGTTTATGTACAAGCAAGTGCTGGTGAAAACAGTGGTTTTAGCGATAAGGCATACCTTGAAGCTGGAGCGGAGTTATTGCCAACAATTGAAGACGTTTACAGCATCGCTGAAATGATAATTAAAGTAAAAGAGCCTATAGCTTCTGAATATCCTTTGATCAAAAAAGACCAATTATTATTTACCTACTTCCATTTTGCATCATCGGAACCATTGACCCATGCTATGATTGAACGTGGCGCAGTATGTTTGGCCTATGAAACGGTTGAAAAAGCAGACCGTAGCTTGCCTTTATTGGTCCCAATGTCCGAAGTGGCAGGACGTATGTCCATTCAGGAAGGCGCAAAATATTTAGAAAAACCATTGAAAGGAAAAGGAATTCTTTTAGGTGGGGTTCCGGGAGTTCCTCCTGCTAAAGTATTGGTTTTAGGTGGTGGAATCGTAGGAACCCAAGCAGCAAAAATGGCTGCAGGGTTTGGTGCTCAAGTAACCATTATGGACGTAAGCTTAGCACGTTTACGTTATTTATCTGATGTCATGCCAGCTAATGTAACCACTATCATCTCCAATCATTATAATATCCGTGAAGCAATTGCAACTGCTGATTTAGTTATTGGAGCTGTTTTAATTCCAGGAGCCAAAGCACCGCACTTAATCACTCGTGATATGTTGAAATTAATGGGTCCGGGAACTGTGGTAGTTGACGTAGCTGTTGATCAGGGAGGCTGCATCGAAACCTGTACACCAACCACACACGAAAACCCAACTTTTATCATAGACGACATCGTACATTACTGCGTGGCCAATATGCCAGGCGCAGTACCTTATACTTCTACATTGGCCCTTACAAATGCTACGTTACCTTACGCGCTGCAATTAGCGAACAAAGGATGGGAAAAAGCATGTGCCGAAAATGAAGAATTGAAAAAAGGATTAAACATTGCAAACGGAAAAATCCTTTACAAAGGAGTTGCTGAAGCTTGGAATCTGCCTTTTCATGAAGAGTTAGTGTTAGAAAACGCAGTTAGCTAACATTAAACAAGTGCTTACTACACTAGAAAAACCCGCCTTGTCTCAAGGCGGGTTTTCTGTTTTTATATAATTAAAAGAATTTTAGAAGTAATCTTCTGTAAAACGTAGGGCTGGTTATGCACCACCATCTTTTACTGTGTTACACTTCATAAAAGATTTCCCCTTTTGCTCCCTTGCAGTTGCAAACGAACCGCAGTAATCAAAACTACGCTTTCGGTTTCGTCATATAATACACTGGAATTCCAGTAAGCATAATCAGTACTCCCCAACCACAGGTAGAAAACTTAGTAAGTAATAAAGAAATACACACTGCCGAAGCGATAACTATGTATATAAAAGGAAGAAAAGGATAGCCAAAAGCCTTGTAAGGTCTTTCCACATCAGGCATTTTCTTACGAAGGATAAAAATTCCGTAGATGGTCAGAATATAAAAAATCAATACAATAATAATTACAAAATCCAGCAAATCTCCGTACTTCCCTGTCAGACACAAAGCCGAAGCCCAAAAACACTGTATCCATAAAGCCCAGGCAGGCACACTCGCATCATTAAGTACCGCTGCTTTCTTGAAAAATAAACCATCATTTGCCATCGTATAACAGACTCTGGCTCCTGCCATAATCAATCCGTTGTTACAGGCAAAAGTCGAAATCATTATCATCACTGCAATGATAATCGTCCCCATATCTCCAAAAGTATATTGTGAGGCCACAACCGCTACTCTATCTGATTTTGCGGTAGCAATCTCGTCCAAAGGAATTACGGCCAGGTACATCAAATTCGTAAGAACATAAATAACTGTAACGATGAAGGTTCCCAAGAACAAACTCAAACCTACATTACGTTTTGGATTTTTAATTTCACCCGCTATAAAAGTCACTCCCACCCAAGCATCACTGGAAAATAAAGAACCTACCATTGCTGCCGAAATTCCGGTTAACAAAGCCGTTCCACCTATTGGCATCCAAGAACCGCTTTCGGTATTGAAGGCTCTGGAACTAAAAGCATTTGTCCAGTTCGTATTCCAAATTTCTGCTTTTGCGGCAAGAATAAAACCAAAAACAATTAATCCAAACAACGATAAAATTTTAATTACCGTCAAAATCGTTTGCATAATTTTACTGTTTTTCACTCCGCGACTATTGATATACGTCAGTAAAATAATCGTGATTATAGACACTATTTGTGCTGCATTGAGCTTAAAAGAGCCTATTTCATACAGAATATTTTCGTCACTTAATGGCGGAACCAGATAAGCCGCAAATTTAGAGAAACCAACACCTACCGCAGCAATCGTCCCTGTTTGAATCACGGCAAAGAAACTCCAGCCATACAGGAAAGCAATCAGTTTATTATACGCTTCTTTAAGATATACATATTGACCCCCTGCTTTTGGAAACATAGCACTCAATTCGCCATAACTTATCGCTGCAATCATCGTAATCAATCCCGATATCAGCCAAATCAAAATCAGCCAACCCGCTGATCCCACTTGTCTGGCAATATCAGCACTTACAATAAATATCCCTGAACCTATCATAGAACCCACTACAAGCATGGTTCCGTCAAATAATCCTAATTCTCTTTTAAAATCTTCTGGTTTTTGGTCTTCCATATTTTTAGTTTGCGGGGTTTATCGGTTTGGTTATAATTGGCTAAAGATATACTTTTTTTAGAAATTTAAGAAAATAGAGAAAAGGATGCGCAATAATTTTAAAGTTTTGGGCATGACCCCTCCGGCAAAGTATCCAGTTGGTCCGGAATCCTTCGGAGAATTTATTTTTACTTTAGCAAAAGAATAAAGATTACATTTGTCATAGTGACAAATGAACTCAAATTAATTACAGTGAAGGTATTACAGTAAATGAATTTGAAGTAACAAATAACAATGTTTATTATTTGACCTTCTTCAAAATAGCGACAGCAGAAAAAAAAACTCGATGAAGTAAAAAAAACGACCAATTGATTTCGATAAAAAATACTGAATAATCTTTATTCACGGGCTGCGTTTTAGTCATCCCGTGCTTTTTTAAAAAATAAAAAATATGCATTCCAAAAAACTGACTCTCTTATCTTTAACTGTTTTACTTGTATTTACTTGCAATCTTTTTAGTCAAATTGCACTCCCGAAAATTCTAGGACATAACATGGTTTTACAACGACTGAAAGAAGTACCAGTTTGGGGAACCGCTGGTCCGGGCGAAAAAATATCGGTTGCTTTTGCTGGACAAAGCAAAACAACAGTTGCTGACAACGCTGGAAAATGGTCAGTGAAACTCAGCCCGATGAAAGCATCATTTACACCACGCGAAATGATCATTAAAGGGACAAATACAATCGTACTGAAAAACATATTGGTTGGGGAAGTCTGGCTTTGTTCAGGCCAGTCGAACATGGAATATGCCATGCGAAAATATGGCAAATTCAAGACAGCGGTGAAGGGAAATAGACCGCCTGAAGATGATTTAAACACAGCAAATAATCCAAATATCCGCATTTTTCTTGACCGTCGAAAATACATGGATCCAAGTCCGGAACATCTCGGTTGGGACAAAGCGATGGGAGGACCATTGGTTGATTTTTCAGCTGTTGGTTACTATTTTGCAAAAGACTTATATGCCAAATTACAGGTGCCTATCGGAATGGTTGCTGCAGCAGTGCCTGGTAGTCGGATTGAACCATGGATTCAGGCTTCTAAAATGGACAAGAAACCTAAAATGAAAAATGGGAAAATTTTAGACAAACTAAGTGCGGATGGTGGCGATCCTGGTAAATTTTATGACAGCATGATACAACCACTAATTCCTTTTGCATTGAAAGGAATTCTATGGTATCAGGGGGAATCAAATTGTTTTCTAAACGAAAATATCCGGTATGCTTATAAGTTTACAACACTAATAGAAAGTTGGCGTAACGATTGGAACGATAAAAAATTACCTTTTTATTTTGTTCAAATAGCTCCTTACAATTATTCTGCTGCCAAAGATGTTCGTAAACATACTACTGAAAATCTTCCTGAATTCCGGGAAGCACAGGCACTGGCATTACATTTAAAGAATACAAACATGATTGTAATTACTGATTTAGTCGACAGCATTGCTGATTTACATCCCGGATACAAATGGCAGGTTGGCCGCCGTTTGAGTCTTGTTGCCGCAAATAAAGCTTACGGACAAAAAAATGTCATTTGTTCCGGACCTGCATATCAAAAAATAAAAATAGTACACAATACCATTGAAGTCACTTTTTCAAATGTAGGAAGTGGTTTAGCAAGCCGTGATAAAAAATCTCTTACTTGGTTTAGTGTAGCAGGAGCTGATGGAAAATTTGTGCCGGCAAAAGCTGAAATAGATGGCAATAAAGTAATCGTTGGCGCTCTCGAAGTTCAACATCCCCTTTCGGTGCGTTTTGGCTGGAACGAAGCTGCTCAATCCAATTTTATCAACAAAGAAGGACTTCCTGCCGTTCCTTTCAGAAGTGATAATCCGTGGGATAAACTTTTCTATTAAAACAATTTCATCAATAGATAAACCGAACTAAAAATAAAGTCGCAGAATTGTGCGGCTTTATTTTTTTAGGAACTGCTTTAATGTCCGTCTTGAAATAACGATACACAAAATCCGCACGATCTTACTCTATTTTCAAATGGCAAGGAGAAAACAGTGTGCTTTAATTCGTTTTCATAGGCGGCAAATCAAATGCAGCTGCTTCATGTTCAAAATTGTTGCGGTGTGAACCATCACAAAAAGGTTTGTTGGATGATAATCCACAACGGCAAAGTCCCAATGCAGTTCTTCCTTCCAATCCATAAACTTTACCCTCATAGTCCATTATTTCGAACTCTCCTTCTATTTTTATAGATCCGTTGCGATTAATTATTAATTTTGTCTTACTCATAGTGCTATTGCTTTTTTTGAGCCCAAAGATTGCAAAAATATATCCTGACAGGGCTGCAATTGCTATTTTTTTATGATGCAGAAGGCTAATTTACATTAATTCTATATTGAGTAAAAGCTAAATTATGAGGCAATAGTAACGACAGCAGCCCCAACTACCGAGACTAAATAAATCCCAATCCTTTTTCTGATTCCCTTTTTACCCTCTCTTTTTATCGCTTTACTTCCCCAATATAAATTGCAAAATCCCCGCTCTCTAAATACGCTTCCTAAAGTAGCGATTTTGTTTTTATTCAAAAAACATTACTGCTTGTAAGATTATATCTAAAGAACATTAATTTCAAAAAAAATACATCTAACATTTTGAAAATAAGCAAATTACATTAAATATTATTGTATTAATTTCGTAAATTTACAGTTCAAAAAATTTCGATAAGTAACAAACTAAGTTGGAATGAGTTGAAACGAATTCAAACCGAAACATGTCCTCTTACCAAAATGACCTGACATTTGAGAAGACAAAAAAATAGGAAATGCTTGAAAAACCCCAAATCAAGCCTGGTGAAATAAAATAAAAAGTATAGACGACTATCGTAGTTCTTTAAACATTGATTTGAAATAAAATTTGATGAGGGAATACCCTTGTATTTTTTTATGCAATTTAATGTAATCCAACACTGTTTTACCAAATAAACAGATTCGAAAATTAATATCATTCCATTAAAGAGTTAAGCACTAAACATAATTTATAAACATTTAATAATAACTAATATGAAAAATAAACTATCAAAAAAAGCTATCAGAGGGAATGTGAATTACAAAAAACAAATTTCAGTTGTTTGTATCGTTGCTCTTGCATTGTTTATGACCATCTCAGGATGTCAAAGTAATGATGTTTTAATGGATTCGGAAGGCAGTTACAACTCCACTGCAAAAATATTTCGCAGCAGTACCAATTATGCCCAGGTAAACCTCATTTCGGATGTCGAAGAATATGATGCGCAATTAATCGATCCCAATCTTGTGAACGCATGGGGCATTGCATTTGGCCCAACCGGAGGCATATGGGTTTCAGCAGCTGAAACCAGTGTATCCACTATATACGGTCAGGAGGGTAATATTCTTCGCGCTCCCGTTCATATTCCGTTTGGAACCGGAGGAGGCAATCCAACAGGGCAGGTATTTAATTCAACTACTTCTTTTGTTATTCCGGCAACAGGACAGGTGAGCAGATTTATTTTCGTTACCGAAAACGGAACGATCGCCGCATGGGCTGGAGGTAATAATGCCGTAACAGTAGCCGACAGATCGGCAGACGGAGCGGTTTACAAAGGCGTTTCGCTGGTAAACAACAATGGCGAGTGGTTTCTTTATGCAACGGATTTTCATAATGGAAAAGTGGACATGTTCGACCACAATTTTGCTTTCATAGGAAATAGCATGTTTGCCGATCCTACAATTCCTGTAGGTTTTGCTCCCTTTAACATTAGAGAAATCGGCGGCAGCCTATTTGTTACCTATGCTAAGCAACTGGGTCCGGACAATGAGGATGATGAAGCCGGTCCAGGCAATGGTTATGTAAATATCTTCAATGCCGGCGGTGTTCTTAAACACCGTTTTGCTTCGCAAGGAACTCTTAATTCTCCCTGGGCAATTGAGCTTCTGAAATTTAACAACGGATTTGCAATAGCTCCCGAATTGCCTTTGGCACAACAAACGATCCTGATTGGAAACTTTGGTGATGGCCGCATTAATGCCTATGACGGCAAAGGAATGTTTCTTGGCCAGCTGCAAAGTAATGGTTCCCCAATAGAAATTGAAGGACTATGGGCACTTTCATATCCTCCACAACAAAACACTGCTTATAAGGATGCCCGCAACCGAATTTATTTCACTGCTGGTCCTGATGAGGAAGAACATGGATTGTTCGGGTACATTATTCCGACCTACAAAAAACCGTAAACTCAAAATATCAATTTATTTGATTAACCTGGTAAATGACTCAACTCAGTGCCGGGTTTTTTATTTTAAAAACTTCCTTTATTTTTCTCAAATGAATAAACCTCTCGATTGTGCAAACTATTAATTCGAGTTCGTTCTTTGTTTTCCAAAATTGTTTCCACAATTTGTAAATCTTAATTAAAGTACCATTCGCAATCGCGCAAACGGATGCTGATTCCGGTTCCCTTTTTATTTTTAGTGTATAAGCAGGATGATTTCCATCTAAATTGTACATTTGCCTACGTCGTACATTTTTTTGGCTGTGTTTATTTTTTTCCTATTCACAACCTTTTTAATTTTAACAAAGAAGAATTCAATACCATATATTATTTAAAGCATGAGTATCTTAACAAAAGTAAATGTTTACAGAAGGATTTTAACGCACAGCCTGACTAAAAACATTGGCCGTTCACAAAAGAAACAACACATTGATTTGACTCAAAAGATAGAAATTAAAAGAGTTTTAATTTCTAGACCCAATCATAGATTAGGGAACCTATTGCTAATCACGCCACTGGTACAAGAAGTTATAATCACTTTTCCGCAGTGCAAAATTGATTTGTTTGTAAAAGGAGGTTTAGCCCCTATTGTTTTTCAAAATTATGAAAACATAAATTACATCATTGAGCTGCCTAAAAAACCTTTTAAACATATAATAGATTATTTTAAAGTTTGGATAAAAATCAAAAGACAGCATTATGATATTGTTATAAATGTGGATAAAGGTTCTTCATCCGGAAGATTATCGGCACAATTTGCTAATGCAAAATATAAATTTTTTGGTGAAGTGGACGAAAACATTCAATTGAAATACAAAGATTACGAACATATTGCAAAATATCCGGTGTATGAATTTAGAAGTTTTTTAACCAAATTAGGATTTGAGAAAAACGAGAATCCAGTTTCCTCATTGGACCTCAAGCTAAGTCCTTCAGAAATTGCTGAAGGTCAAAAAATTGTACAGAAAATAGTCGATAACGATAAAAAAACAATTTCCATTTTCACCTACGCCACTGATGATAAATGCTATTCAGAATCTTGGTGGGAAGAATTCTATGATCGATTAAAAACAGCATGCCCAAATTACAACATTATTGAAGTTTTACCCGTTGAAAATATTTCGCAGATTGGATTCAAAGCACCTACATTTTATAGTAAAGACATTCGTGAAATAGGGTCTGTGATTGCGAATACCGTTATTTTTATTGGTGCTGATAGTGGCATTATGCATTTGGCCAGTGCTTCGCAAACCCCAACTGTCGGTTTATTTTCACGTCCTAATATAAACATGTATGCGCCTTACAATAATAATAGTATAGCAATAGATACCAATACTAGTACTACGGATGATTGTATTGAAATCATCAATAAAATCCTTATTGCCTAATGATTTAGCATTGCTTTTTACAAAAAACCCAAATTAAATAACCATGAAAAGAATACTCTTTTTAGTTTTTACACTTTTAATTACCAAAGCAATTTGGGCGCAGGACAACTACTCCTTTTCCTTAACTATGGATCATGCAGCGCTTTCAGTAAAAGACTTAGATCGTTCGGTAGATTTTTACACCAACGTTCTGAAACTTAAAGAAATTACTAACCTCACCAGAAAAGAAGGCATTCGTTGGATTTCTTTGGGAGATGGAAAAGAATTGCATTTAGTCTCTACTATTAAAGAACCCGTTGTAATAAATAAAGCGGTGCATCTTGCTTTTAAAGCGACTAACTTTGATGAACTGGTAAAAGTATTGGAAAACCTAAAAATTACTTATTCTGACTGGCCAGGAACACTTCATAAAATCAATGTCCGTGCTGACGGTATCAAACAGATTTATTTTCAGGATCCCGATGGATATTGGATTGAAGTAAACAGTGTCGAAAAATAACCGCCCGTCATTCTAAATCTGCAGCTTAGTCGTAATGCCAAAATGCGAGTAAGAGAATGGATAAGCGTCACGACTCTCGCAAAAGAATAATAAACCACTCTAATCGCAGGTGTGAAAAATGATACTTTTCTTCTAAATTGTGTAACATTTTCTTCGCACCTATTGTGCAACACTTTGTAGTATAGATTTTAGTTCTCATTTGGACCAGATAATAAAGCAGATAGCTGCCATAACCTGTAAATCCATTGGAGTTAAAAGATGAAATGAAATCAATAAAAAACAAAAAACTCCCTAGTTTCCTGAAGAGTTTCCATTATATATAAGTACTGTATTTTCTAACGTTTGATTATTGTAAAACGCGATTGATTTGAGTTAATTTTTTTTCATAATATTTCTCTTTAACAGATGAAATCACAACACCTCCACCGACAGAGGCATGAATGAATTTTATATCACCATCGCAAACTTCAACAACCATTCCAACGTGATTGATGCGGCTTCTTCCATTAGTTTTAAAGAAAATTAAATCTCCTTTTTGGGCATCTTCCGGATTGACAACAACTCCTAAACGGGACTGTTCTAAAGAAGTTCTCGGTAATTTAATGTCGAAAGCTCCAAATGTAGTACACATTAAACCAGAACAATCATAACCCGATTTTGAAGTTCCTCCCGATTGGTATCTCGTCCCTATATTAGACGAGGCTGTCTCTATCAATTCATCTAAAAAATTAGGATTCGAAGCTGGTTTTACAAAACTTTTGAACTCCCAAACGTTGTTTTCTACGTTTTTATATTCCTCGCTATCATCCTCAGTATTTCTAAATTCATGTACTGTATTTTCAGTATTTAAAGCTGCTACACTTTCATTAGTCACAATAGCCGATCGAATGTTTAGTTTATAGCCAACAGCCAGATTATTTCTAATTTCAGGATTTTGCTTTTCTAACTCCCGAACCGTAATGCCGTATTGTTTTGCGATGCCGTATTTGGTTTCTTTTGGTAAAACTTCATGAACAATAGCTTCGCCTGTAGTTTCGGCTGGTTGGGAAACAGCTACCGATTCAGCTTTACGCAAATCAGTTATGGGCTGAACAATAACAGTTTGTTCCGCTACTGATTGTATTTTGTTTTCCTGCGCTACAACTGCGATTTCAGTTTTTAGTGAAGCGGTTGCCGGGATATTAATTTTTTGGCCCACTCTAAGTGATTTAACTCCCAATGTTGGATTAGCTTTATCAAATTCCTTGATTGTGATTCCGTATTTTTTTGTAATGGAATATTTTGTTTCTTTTGGTAAAACTTCTATGGTGGTTTGTCCTGTAGTAGAACTTTCCGTTTCGACACTTTGAGGTTCAACCGCTACTAATTCTTTTTGAGAGGACTTTTTTACTGGAGCCACAACTGTGATTTCAGTTGAAGTTGCATTTAAAGGAATGATGATTTTTTGACCAATTTGTAATCCTGACGATTCTAATGCTGGATTGGCTTCGTTCAATTCTTTTAGTGAGATTCCATATTGTCTTGCGATTCCGTAAAGTGTTTCTTTGGCAAGCACTTCATGTTCTTTCTCGGAATAATTTGTTGCAATCTTAGATTTGGGAGTGGTATTCTTTGGAGCAGTACTAGGAATTAATAATACTGAATGGAGTTTTAATAGATTTTTGGATTTTGGATTTAATTTATAGATTTCACTTTGTTTTACATCATATTTCTCTGCGATACTCGATATGGTCTCCCCTTTTACGATGGTATGTTTCTTGGTGCTTTCCTGGGAAAAAAGTACAATACTATTAAATAAAAACAATGTTACAACTAATCTTAAACTCATATTCATTTATTTCAAATTACTTACCCCATTTTTATTCTCCTTAGCAATTTCGGGATATAATTATTAAATCTCGCCAGGGTCTCTTTTCAACTATTTTCTATTTAAAAAAATCATAAAAAAATCTTATCTCTTTTTTAAAAAGAGGGCAAGAATGTTTTGATTTTAAAATCTAATTGAATTTTTTGTTCGAATTGCAAAAGCAACTTAAACAGAACGCAGTACAATACTAATGTATTGTCGCGCTTAAAATAAATATTCTGGTGAAGATGATCTGTATTTACAATCAAAAAAAGCTTCGCTGAAAAATTTATCTACAAAAAAGCTAATTTAAGTTATAAAATTAAAAAAACAATATTTTTTTTTGATTTTAACACGTAAAAAAAAGAAAACGCCTATTTTTCAGCATTTTTAAGGCCTTTTTAGAACAAAAAATTCCATTTTTTATAAAAAAACATACTTCTTTCCTTTTGACAAATCGTAAAATCCATAAAAAAATATTCCTCCAGATTGCTGATCAGATGAAAGTGAAAAGCCTTTAAAATGCAATTCCATGAAAAACATTGGAACAGCCAACAGGAAATGGCTTCCCAAAAAAGTGTTTTAATAACCAGTCGCAGTCCTCAACTCTAAACACTTCTTCTTTTAAACTGACCACTAAATAGTATAGTGGATTTACAATATGTACTCTCTTTGGACGTAACCCATTATCCCATACGGCGGCAAAAGGAGTGCTAACGCTTTGAAATGCTATCCAACTTGGCAAATAGTACAGCGATCAAAATTCCCGCTTATTTCGGTATTTATCCCCATATTAATTAATAGTGGTCTATAAAAAAACCACCTCATTTTATATGAAGTGGTGCTCTTAGTTCTCTCGCTTTCTTATACTACATGAACGTCATTCCATTTTTCAGCAAGTTTACTGAGGTTGGCTCGCCCTAAATCATCAGGAGTCATCGCAATCCTAAATTCGCAATTGGCTTCAAAATTTAAAAACCAAGGTTCAGCAATAGATGGAACAGCAGCAGCATCAGGGATTTCAACTACCATAACAGCACCTCGATTACCGTCTTGTTCGGAAAAATAAATACTCTCTGGTTTGATATCATCAATCACCCGATTGATGATTTCACCAGCGCTACCATTTCTAACCATTGAGTTAAAAGGCTCAATAGGAAAAATAACATTAACTAACATTTTCATAGCAATTGAATTTAAAATTAATACTGCTAAAGATACAAAATAACACAAGCACCATAAACACTAATTAACTTATTATCAATAATTTAACTTCTAGTTAATATGATTTGAGACGAGAGATTCCATTCTTCAAAGAAAGGCCAATAAAACAAAAAAATCCCAAGTTGCCCTGAGAGTTTTGAGTATATAAAAAATTAATTTACTTATGCTTCACTGGCAGCAGCAATTAAGTTTAATGCTGAACCAGCAACGAACCAACCAATTTGTCCTTCGTTATACGTATGGTTTGCCAAGATGATATCTTTGGTTCCATCAGCGTGAACAAATTCTAATGTCAATGGTTTTCCTGGAGCAAAATCTACTAAATCTGTGATGTTGATACTATCATCTTCCTGGATTTTATCGTAATCTGCTTCGTTAGCAAATGTTAATCCTAAAAGACCTTGTTTTTTAAGGTTTGTTTCGTGGATACGAGCAAATGATTTTACCAATACCGCTTGAACACCTAAGAATCTTGGCTCCATAGCAGCATGTTCTCTAGATGACCCTTCTCCATAATTGTGATCTCCTACAACAATAGACGGAACTCCAGCCGCTTTGTATGCACGAGCAACTGCAGGAACTGCATCATACTCACCAGTTAGTTGATTTTTAACTGAATTGGTTTTATCTGTGAAAGCGTTAACTGCTCCTATCAGCATATTGTTGGAAATATTATCTAAGTGACCACGGAAACGCAACCATGGACCGGCCATAGAAATGTGGTCTGTAGTACATTTTCCAAAAGCTTTGATCAATAATTTAGCTCCTGAAATATTTTTACCGTCCCAAGGCTGGAATGGCGCTAATAATTGCAAACGATCTGAAGTTTCACTAACTACGATTTGAACACCTGATCCATCAGCTGCCGGCGCTTGAAACCCTGCATCTTCTACAGCAAATCCTTTTTTAGGTAATTCATCCCCAAAAGGAGCATTCAATTTTACTTCTTCCCCTTTATCGTTAATCAACGTATCAGTCAAAGGATTGAAATCCAAACGACCTGAAATTGCTAATGCTGCAACCATTTCTGGTGAAGTTACAAAAGCATGTGTATTGGGGTTACCATCAGCACGTTTAGAAAAGTTACGATTGAAAGAGTGTACAATAGTGTTTTTCTCCCCTTTATCCGCTCCAGCTCTATCCCATTGTCCGATACATGGTCCGCAAGCATTTGTAAATACTTTGGTTCCCATTTTTTCGAAAGTAGCGATGATTCCATCTCTTTCGATAGTATATCTAATTTGCTCAGAACCTGGGTTAATACCAAATTCAGCTTTTGGGCTAATTCCTAATTCAACGGCTTGATTCACGATAGACGCTGCACGTGCCATATCTTCGTAAGAAGAGTTAGTACAAGAACCAATTAATCCCCATTCTACTTTTAAAGGCCATCCGTTTGCCGCAGCTTCTGCTTTCATTTTAGAAACCGGCGTACCTCTGTCTGGAGTAAAAGGACCATTAATGTGTGGTTCTAATTCAGAAAGGTTAATTTCGATTACCTGATCAAAATAAGTTTCCGGATTTGCATAAACTTCCGGATCGGCAGTTAAGTAAGAAGCTACCTTATCAGCAGCATCTACGATGTCTTGACGACCGGTTGCAGAAAGGTATCTTCTCATTGACTCGTCATAACCAAATGTAGAAGTGGTAGCACCGATTTCGGCTCCCATATTACAGATCGTTCCTTTTCCGGTACAAGACATTGAAGTCGCTCCTTCTCCAAAATATTCAACAATAGCTCCGGTTCCACCTTTTACAGTAAGAATATCAGCTACTTTAAGGATCACATCTTTTGGTGCAGTCCAACCTGAAAGTTTTCCAGTTAATTTTACACCTATTAATTTAGGAAATTTTAATTCCCATGACATTCCTGACATTACATCTACCGCATCAGCTCCACCGACACCAATAGCTAACATTCCTAATCCACCTGCATTTACAGTATGTGAATCTGTACCAATCATAAGACCTCCAGGGAATGCGTAATTCTCCAAAACGATTTGGTGAATAATCCCTGAACCTGGTTTCCAAAAACCAATTCCGTATTTATTGGAAACTGAAGAAAGAAAATCAAAAACTTCTTTAGATTGTGTATTGGCTACAGCTAAATCGCTTGAAGCTCCAACTTTTGCCTGAATCAAGTGATCACAGTGGACCGTTGTAGGAACTGCAACTGTTTTCTTTCCTGCATGCATAAATTGCAATAATGCCATTTGAGCTGTTGCATCTTGACAAGCAACTCTGTCCGGAGCAAAATCAACATAATCAACCCCTTTTGCAAAAGCTTTAGATGGAATTCCATCCCAAAGGTGGTTGTATAAAATTTTCTCTGTTAAAGTAAGTGGACGACCAACTATCTCACGTGCTTTATCAACACGAGATGTCATATTTGCGTACACTTTTTCAATCATTTCAATATCAAAAGCCATAAGATTTATATAATTGATTATTTATTCTATTTAAAACATGACAAGATACAAAAAATTTGAGTAGCAATAAAAAAAAAAGCCCGAGTTTATGAACCCGGGCTTTTGAATTATGATTAACGAATCATGTAATTATTTTATCAACAGCTTATGAGGAGGTGCAAATTTAGTCAGATTGATACCTTCCACTGCCGTTTTATATTCCTCTATTGTAGGAGTTCTACCAAGAATTGTTGACAGAACCACAACTGGTGTAGATGAAAGCAATGACTCTCCCTTTTTACTCGCAGAATCTTCTACTACTCTTCCTTGAAAAAGACGCGTTGAAGTTGCTATTACTGTATCTCCTTTAGATGCTTTTTCCTGATTACCCATGCAAAGGTTACATCCCGGGCGCTCTAAATACAGCATGTTTTCATATTCTGTACGTGCAGCAGCTTTAGGAACATTATCGTCGAATTCGAAACCAGAGTATTTCTGTAAAACCTCCCAATCACCTTCAGCTTTAAGTTCATCTACGATATTATAAGTAGGTGGTGCTACTACAAGCGGCGCCAGAAACTCTACCTTACCTTTTTGGTCTTCAATATTCTTAAGCATTTGAGCAAGGATTTTCATATCTCCCTTGTGAACCATACAAGAACCAATAAATCCAAGATCAACTTTTTTATCTCCTCCATAGAAAGATAACGGTCTGATGGTGTCGTGAGTATATCGTTTAGAAATATCAATATTATTCACGTCAGGATCAGCAATCATTGGTTCAGCAATCTGATCAAGATCAACAACAACTTCAGCGAAATACTTCGCATTTGCATCTGGAATCAGCGCTGGTTTCTCACCTGATTTAATCTCGCCGATTCTCTTATCAGCTATATCAATCAATCCCTTCAGTACTTGTGTAGCATTATCCATACCCTTATCAATCATGATCTGGATTCTACTCTTCGCAATTTCTAGTGATTCAATCAAGGTGTCATCTTCAGAAATACAGATAGACGCTTTTGCCTTCATTTCTGCAGTCCAGTCAGTAAATGTAAATGCCTGGTCAGCATTAAGAGTTCCAAGGTGAACCTCAATGATTTTGCCTTGAAATACATTCTCTCCTCCAAACTTCTTAAGCATCTGAGCTTGTGTAGCATGAACCACATCACGGAAATCCATATAACTCTTCATATCTCCTTTGAACGTCACCTTCACTGATTCAGGAATTGGCATTGAAGCTTCACCAGTAGCAAGTGCAAGAGCAACGGTTCCTGAGTCAGCACCAAAAGCAACACCTTTAGACATTCTTGTATGAGAGTCACCACCGATGATGATAGCCCACTCATTTACAGTAATATCATTAAGTACTTTGTGAATTACATCAGTCATTGCGTGATAAACACCTTTCGGGTCACGAGCAGTGATCAAACCGAAGTCGTTCATAAATTTCATTAGTTTTGGAATATTAGCCTGAGCTTTCTTATCCCATACTGAAGCAGTATGACAACCAGATTGGTAGGCACCGTCAACGATTGGCGAAATTACCGTAGCGGCCATAGATTCCAATTCCTGAGCAGTCATAAGACCAGTGGTATCCTGTGAACCTACAATATTAACTTCTACACGAACATCCGAACCAGCGTGTAACACTTTGCCCAGAGTCGTACCAACAGCGTTTTTATTGAATATTTTTTCTACTGCAGTAAGACCTTGTCCCTCATGAGAAATCTCCTTTGACGGAGCAAATACAAGAGGAGCATCTATGCCTAAAACCTTCGCAGCGAATGTCTGGAGCTTTTTACCAAATACAATAGCGTATGACCCACCAGCCTTTATAAATTCCATTTTCTGTGGAGTAAATGCCTTAGAAATATCAATCAGCTCTTTGTCGCCATTATAAAGTTTCTTTTCCTTTATATTGATTGTAAGAACAGTGCCAGTAGCAACAGAGTAGGTTTCCTCAAGAATAGGGTCACCACTTTCATTGCGAACAGGATCACCATTTTCATCCAGTTTTTTTACCCAGTTTTTAAGATCAAGACCAATACCACCAGTAACATCAACAGTTGTAAGGAAAATTGGAGAAATACCATTTGTTCCTGCAACAATCGGAGCAAAATTAACAAATGGAACATAAGGACTTGCTTGTTTACCAGTCCAAAGAGCCACGTTATTTACACCTGACATCCTTGATGAACCCACACCCATAGTGCCTTTTTCAGCAATCAACATCACGCTTTTGTCCGGATGTTGCGCCTGAAGTGCCTTTATTTCCTCTTGTGCTTGAGCAGAAATCATACATTTACCATGAAGTTCACGATCAGATCGCGAGTGTGCTTGGTTCCCTGGAGAGAGCAAATCAGTCGAAATATCTCCCTCACCAGCAATATATGTAACCACTTTAATTTCGTCAGCCACTTCTGGAAGTTTTGTGAAAAACTCAGCCTGTGCGTAACTTTCTAAAATCTCTTTAGCGATTTCGTTACCGTTTTTGAATGCCTCCACTAAAGAATTTGTATCCGCCTCGTAAAGGTAAACTTGTGTTTTAAGAACCTTTGCAGCTTTTTTTGCAATAGCAACATCATTACCTAAAGCTAAATCAAGCAACACTTCAATCGAAGGTCCACCCTTCATGTGTGATAACAACTCAAAAGCAAAAGCAGGTGTAATTTCTTTCACTACAGATTCACCAAGAATGATTTCCTTTAAAAATTTAGCTTTCTCACCAGCTGCACTAGTAGTTCCAGGTATAGTGTTGTAAATAAAAAAATTAAGAGAATCCTCGCGATATTCGTTACCTAAATCTTTAATTTGCGCAATGATTTCGCTTAACAATTCGGCACCATCGATTGGCTTCGGGTGTAGCCCCTGAATTTTTCGTTCTTCGATCTCCTTGATGTAATCGTTATAAGTGTTCATAATGATGTCTTTTCAATGTTGTATGGCAGATTTCCTTGATTATTTCAAAATAAAAAAGCCATAATATTAGTTTTTTTTATTTGTGATGCAAACTTAAGAATTAAAGATGAGAATTTAAAAAAATCAGCAAAAGATGCCATGTGAATCATAATATTTAGAAATAAAATAAATATTATGTGTTTTATTGAAAAATTCTGAAAATCAGAAAGATTATTTGTATAATTACTACTTTCGAAGACAAAATCACCTTTTTACTCTGATTATTTTTTCGTTTTTTTCTAAATTATAATACTAAATATGTGATATTGTAGGAGTCAAAAGGAAAATTATTAGTTTATGACTAAAAACAACTCCTTAAATCAATTTATCAATAATCATTTCCTCAGTAATTCCTTCGGCATCAGCTTTGTAATTTTTGATGATTCGATGGCGCAAAATTCCTGTTGCCACAGCTTTTACATCTTCGATATCCGGAGAAAATTTCCCCTTGAAAGCGGCATTGGCCTTGGCAGCCAAAATTAAATTTTGTGACGCCCTTGGTCCTGCTCCCCAATCCAAATAGTTTTTTACAAATTCATTCGATAAAGGATTATCCGGACGTGTTTTGCTCACCAGAGTTACAGCATACTCAATCACATTATCAGCAACAGGAATCCTACGAATTAGCTGTTGAAAATCGGTAATTTCCTGCGCCGTAAATAACGGATTTATGATATTATTCAAATCGGAAGTCGTGCGTTTTACCACTTGAACCTCTTCTAAAAATGAAGGATATTCCAGTTTTATGGCAAACATGAATCGGTCTAATTGTGCTTCAGGTAAAGGATAAGTCCCTTCTTGTTCGATAGGATTTTGAGTTGCCAAAACGAAGTATGGCAAATCCAATTTATAATTTTCACCGGCTATGGTAACGGAACGCTCCTGCATCGCTTCCAGCAAAGCTGCCTGAGTTTTAGGCGGCGTTCGGTTGATCTCGTCTGCCAGAATAATATTCGAAAAAACTGGTCCTTTTATAAATTTAAATCTCCTAGTTTCATCTAATATTTCACTCCCCAAAATATCCGACGGCATCAGATCGGGAGTAAATTGGATTCTTTTGAAATCAAGCCCTAAGGCCTGTGCCAAAGTATTTACCATTAATGTTTTTGCCAATCCCGGAACACCAACTAAAAGCGCGTGACCTCCAGAAAAAATACAAAGTAAAATTTGATCTACCACCGCATCCTGACCAACAATAATTTTTGCTATTTCGTTTTTTAGTTCATTTCGTTTTTGAACCAAATTATGTATTGCTGCTACGTCAGACATTTTAGAATGTATTTTATATTAAAAAGAGTTAACGATATGAATTCATAAAGCTAACTCTTTTTATTTATTTTATAAAAATTATTTTTTTAACCAGTTGTTTGTAAAAGCACAATCTCTGTATTCACCAATAATTTTAATGTAGGTTTCTTTGATTTTCTCATCAAACCATTTTCCGATTGCTTTGATTTGTTTTTCTTTCAATGCCAAATCTTTTATTTTAATGTAATCCTTAGCATAATCGGCCGTATGTTCGTTTATTCTGTTGGTTACGGTAATGAGCTTGAATTTTTTCTTTCCTTGCTCGTCTTCCATAAATGGCGCGGTAATTTCTCCTTCTTTCAAATTGGAGACCTGACCATACAAACTCGGATCCATTTTTGTCAATTCAAAACGGGAATCTTGTGTTTTTGGGTTGATTAACGCTCCACCATTCGCTCTGGTTTCTTTCTCGTCCGATAAAGTTCTTGCTGCTTCCGCAAAAGTGATTTCTTTATCCATAATTCTTTTTCGGATTAAAGCAATTTTTTCTTTCGCCTCATTCAGCGATTCTTCAGAAACAGCCGGAGTTAATAATATATGACGCAATTCTATTTCTTGCCCTTTTATCTTTTCTACGTATATAATGTGATATCCGAAATCCGTTTCAAACGGAGCCGATATTTCGCCTTCGGCAAGTCCAAAAGCAACATCCTTAAATTCCTTTACAAAAGGCGTTTTACGATTCATTTTATAATACCCACCATTCGATCTCGATCCTGGATCTTGGGAATACAAAACCGCTTTAGTTGCAAAACTGGAACCTTCCTGAATTTCTTTTTTGAAACTGTTGAGTTTGTCAATCACTTTTTGTTTTTCAGCCTCAGAAACTTTAGGCTTAATTACAATTTGAGCAACTTCCATTTCTGCACCAAAAACAGGAAGTTCTGCTGCCGGTATTGTTTTGAAAAAATTACGAACTTCTTCAGGTGTGATTTCCACCGCGTCAATAATCTTTTTTTGCATCTCTGATGAAAGCTTCTGTTCTTTTAGAATATCAAAAAAATAAGTTCTGAATTCTTCTTCAGAATTTTTCTTATAATACTTCACTACCTTATCCATTGACCCTAATTGCTCTACCATGTAGTTCACCCGGTCATCCATCATGCCTTTTACTTCAGAATCCGTTACTTTGACACTATCTTGTATCGCCTGATGCGCATACAATTTATCTTCCAGTAATTTCCCCAACATCTGACATCTTGTAATATCTTTTACGGAACCACCCTGACCCGTGATTTCTAAATAGGATTTATCTATATCTGAATCTAACACAATGTAATCCCCAACTGTAGCAATTACACCGTCAATTTTTTGTTTTTGATTGGATTGTATTTTAGTAGTGGTAACAACCGCACTATCTTTAATAATTTCCTGTGCCCTGGTAATCACACATGAAAAAAGCAAAAGAAAAAAAGAAAGTGCAATTTTATTATTCATGAATCTCATTTGTATTTTTTTTAATGGCATTTTAAATTTAATTTTTTATCGTACGGTATCGTTATTTTCCTGTCTTTAAATCTGTATAACAAAAGGTATAATTAATTTGGGCCAAATATACACTTTAAGAATCAAGAAATGAATCGAATTTAACAATACAATTACTTTCAAATCTTTAAATTTAAAACGAACAAAAATAACAATTCAATTACATAATACAAGTTTCCGTACTAGTATTAACAAAAATTTATAAACGCATTTATGTATTGCCTTACTTACATCATAAATCTTGGAAAAAAGGTGCTTTACAGAACAAATGAAATAGTTTAAAACAGCATGTTGACTTAATAAATTACAACTTTTCAAATTGACTTACGGCTTTATCTTTTTTCGCCGCTGCTCTTTTCTGAATTATTTATTTCCAACACTTAATTAATCGGAACTATTTAAATAGGACTCCAATTTCTTAAAACACTTTTAGCACCACAAAAAAAGGAACTCAAAAAGACCCCTAAAATTCTCATTTTAAGACTCCTATTTAAAAAGTTTTTAACACTATTACGTTTTCGTAAAGAATTAAAATAGTGCTTACGCACATCGTGTAAGAATTTGTATAAATTAGCAAAAAAAATAACATTTTATTTAAATAATTGACATAAAATTATATTTAATCTATTTATTTACTCTTTTTGTTTTCATTTTGATAAAATTGAATTTTCATCTTCAGGCTTAAACCATTAAAAAGGGCCAAGCCAAGATTCTATAAAATTAGCATGCTTCTATTTTTTTATCGCTATTAACCAAATTTTATTATTTAACCAAAATTAGTATTTTTATGAAAAAACAAAATTTCAAAATTTATCTTTTATCAGCCTTATTAGTTGGCTTTTACTCGTGTAGTTCCAATGATGCTGCAGTAACAGATTCCCCTGCGACAGCTTCGCAATTCAAAATAATCAATGTAACCCATCATGACGGTCACCCCTTCAGCACCGGAAAAACGACCAGCTCATTAACAGGGAAATATGTAGCCAATCCCGGAGGCGGTGTTATGATGCAGGCTTTTTATTGGGACGTGCCTTCGGGCGGAACCTGGTGGAATACCGTCAACGCCAAAGTAACCGAATGGTCCAATTCAGGTATCGGATCGCTATGGCTTCCTCCGGTATCAAAAGCACAAAATGGTGCCTTTTCTATGGGATACGACCCTACCGATTATTTCGATTTTGGAGACTACAATCAAAATGGCTCTGTTGAAACAAGATTTGGTTCCCGTACAGAATTAGAAAGCCTGATAACCAAAGCACATACTGAAAACATGCAGGTATATGCTGATATCGTAATTAATCACAACAGTGGAGGTCAATTAGAAAACAACCCCTTTACAGGAACACAAACCTATACTAATTTCACTGGCGTAGCTTCAGGAAAGTTCCCTAGAACCAGTGCTGATTTTTACAAAAATTCTTATGCCAATAATGACGAAGGCGCTTTTGGCGGATTCCCGGATTTAGCCCATGTAGTCCCTAATGTCCAGGATTGGCTTTGGAAAAGAGCTGATGGTGTAGGCAAGTACTATAAAAACACCATGCACTTTGACGGCTGGAGATTTGATTATGTAAAAGGTTTTGGTCCTTGGGTTGTAAATCAATGGAATGCCAATGTCGGCGGCTTCTCTGTTGGAGAATATTGGGATTCCAATGTAAACACGTTAGAATGGTGGGCGAATAATGCCAACAGTTCTGTTTTTGATTTTGCCTGTTATTACAAAATGAACGACGCATTTGACGGAAACAACCTTGCCCTTTTGAATGATGATATGATGTGGAAAAGAAACCCGTACAAAGCGGTTACCTTCGTTACCAATCACGACACAGATGAAATTTGGAAAAAAGAATTAGCCTACGCCTACATACTGACCCATGAGGGGTATCCTACTATTTTTTACCGCGATTATGAAGAATGGCTGAACAAAACAAAAATGAACAACCTGATTTGGATTCACAACAATAAAGCCACCGGTACGACTTCTATTTTATATGCAGATACCGATGAGTATATTGCCAGAAGAAATGGTTATAACGGAAATCCGGGATTAATCGTTTACATTAATAATTCCTCTACCTGGCAAGAAAGATGGGTTCCGACCAACTGGACCAATGCTCAGATAAAAGATTTTACCGGTAATTCAACCTGGTTCCCTACAACTCAGGGAGACACATGGGTAAAAATCCAGTGCCCTCCAAATGGATATTCCGTCTGGTCCATTAATATGTAAAACATAATGTGCTAAAGGGCTGCCTGCAAATGGCAGTCTTTTTTTTGTCATTACTGCTTCAGAAGCTTACAATTAATTTTAAAAATCAAAAGAATAACAGCTTCGAAATTCATACCATCAATTAAGGGTACACTATTTTTTTAATTAGCATTTATAAATAGTACTTTTGCAGCCTATTTATATTATACATGAGCTTTTTAAAAGAAATACAACGCAGAAGAACTTTCGGGATTATCTCACATCCTGATGCCGGAAAAACAACACTTACTGAAAAACTCCTCCTTTTTGGTGGTGCTATTCAAGAAGCAGGTGCTGTTAAAAACAACAAAATCAAAAAAGGCGCTACCAGTGACTTTATGGAAATTGAACGTCAAAGGGGAATTTCGGTTTCCACTTCGGTTTTGGCCTTTAATTATAAAGACAAAAAGATAAACATTCTCGATACTCCAGGACACAAGGATTTTGCTGAGGACACTTTTAGAACCTTAACAGCTGTTGACAGCGTTATTGTCGTAATTGATGTTGCCAAAGGTGTTGAGGAACAGACCGAAAAATTAGTTGCTGTTTGCCGATTGCGTAAAATCCCAATTATCGTATTTATCAATAAATTAGACCGAGAGGGAAAAGATGCTTTTGACTTGATGGATGAAGTGGAGCAAAAACTGGGTTTAACAGTTACACCACTAAGTTTTCCAATAGGAATGGGCTACGACTTTCAAGGGATCTATAATTTATGGGAAGAAAACATCAATTTATTTAGTGGCGACAGCCGTAAAAACATTGAAGAAACGATCGCTTTTTCAGATGTTAAAAACCCAGAATTAGAAAAAATTATAGGGGAAAAACCAGCTTATAAATTACGTGAAGAATTAGAGTTAATAGACGAAGTATACCCAAAGTTTGATCGTCAGGATTATTTAGACGGAAAATTACAACCTGTATTTTTTGGTTCTGCTTTAAACAATTTCGGAGTAAGAGAACTATTAGATTGCTTTGTTGACATCGCTCCATCACCAAGACCAAAAGATTCTGAAACACGATTAGTAGATCCCAAAGAAGAAAAAATGACTGGATTTGTTTTTAAAATCCATGCCAATATGGATCCGAAACACAGAGACCGTCTGGCCTTTATAAAAATCGTTTCTGGAACTTTTGAAAGAAACAAACCCTATTATCACGTTCGTTTAAAAAAGAATTTAAAATTCTCCAGTCCAAATGCTTTTTTTGCTGAAAAGAAAGAAATCGTAGATATTTCCTATCCTGGTGATATCGTAGGTTTACACGATACCGGAAATTTCAAAATTGGAGATACGTTGACCGAAGGTGAAATCATGAGTTTCAAAGGAATTCCTAGTTTCTCTCCAGAGCATTTCAGATACATCAATAATGCCGATCCAATGAAAGCGAAACAATTAGACAAAGGAATCGATCAATTAATGGACGAAGGAGTTGCACAGTTATTTACTTTGGAAATGAATAACCGAAAAATCATTGGAACTGTAGGTGCGCTTCAATATGAAGTAATCCAATATCGTTTAGAACATGAATATGGTGCCAAGTGTACCTATGAAAATTTCCCGGTTCATAAAGCCTGTTGGGTGAAGCCAAATGATATAAAAAGCGATGAGTTTAAAGAATTTAGAAGAATCAAACAAAAATTCTTGGCACATGATAAGTACGGGCAATTGGTATTTCTAGCCGATTCTGATTTTACTATTCAGATGACACAAAATAAATATCCAAATGTCAAATTATTTTTTACTTCAGAATTTGAATAAATAGCAAAATATACGCTTGAAATAGCGAACATAAAAAAAGCCTCTTCATTACTGGAGGGCACTGAAAAAGTCTTTTTTAAGGATTAATTGTTAATAAAAAGGAGTAGAAAACCTCGGTTTTTCTGCTCCTTTCTTCGTACATTTAACTGTAACCATAAGGCTTTTTAGATGTTAGTTCAGCAACAAAAAATTCAATTCAGTCCGTATTCTTCGTTATATGATTTAATCGTTCCCCAGGATAATTTGCTAA